>JAAZAB010000228.1 GCA_012514555.1 Lentisphaerota bacterium | reverse complement strand
GCGCGATAGGCCCCGCATACGGCGGTCCTTCTTCTGTTTTCGAATTCTCGTTCCTTGGATTCGGATATTGGATGGGGCATCAATATCGAAATCGCTATCGAAAGAAGAAGAAAGCGACAGGAACGATAGCGATCACGATGGCGATAACGACACCGATCCCGATAGCGATTTAGATGGGAGCACCCCAAAAGCATCAGCGGGAGGCGAGATTCTGAACTTGGAAAGAGCAATCGAATATCCAACAAGGTGTTTTCATGTGCGCAACTTGCGGCATCATGGCGCGTGCCGCTGGCGGGCTGCCTCGAAGAGAAGGACGCTGGCTGCCGCGGAGACATTCAGGGAATCCGCTTTTCCGCGCATGGGTATTCGAACCCTTATATCGGCTGCCATGAGCCAGGTGTCGCTCAAGCCACGGTCTTCCGCACCCACGGCGATGGCCAGGCCGTTGCGCAGGTCGGCCCGGGTGTAGTCCATGTCCGCGTGAGGGGTGGCCGCGAGTATTTTCAGTCCGCGCTTTCGAAGCCAGGGGATGAGTTCGGATGTGGAGGTCTCTACAACCGGCATTGAGAAGACGAGCCCGGTGCTGGCGCGAATGGCGTGGGGATTGAACGCGTCCGTGGCCCCGTCGCAGGCGATCACGGCGGCTGCACCCGCAGCGTCGGCCGAGCGGATCAGCGCGCCGAGGTTGCCGGGCTTTTCGACTGCCACGGCCACGAGCAGGAGCGGGTTGCCGGGTTGCGTGAGAGCTTCGAGCGTTTTTCGGACCTGGGGGGCGACCAGCAGGATTCCGCCATGGTGTTCGCCGTATGCCATCTTGCGGAACGCGGGCTCCGAACACTCGGCAACGCGGGCCCCGAGGCCCGCGCAGAGTTCCGGAAGGCCGCGGTCGGATTCGGCCATGAACTGCGGGCAGAAAAACGCTTCTACCGGCCCGGCGCCGGCTTCCAGCGCCCTGCGCGCCTCGCGGCCCCCTTCGATGAGGAACATGCCTTCGGCATCCCGCTCCGCCCGCGAGCGGAGCCGGATCGCGCGCTTGACGCGCTCATTATGTGGGCTGTTGATTCTGTCCATAATAGGCGCCGCGCCCGTGCTTGCGGAGAAAATGTTTTTCCATCAGGTTCGAAGGGATGTCCCCGGCGCCGGGCTCGATGGCGGCCGTTGCCAGGGCGATGCCGGCGACAGCCTCAAGGGCCACGCAATTCTCGAGCGCCTCTTCCGGGGTGCGGCCCCACGTGAACGGGCCGTGGTGAGCGACGAGAACCGCGGGCACGCTCATCGGGTCAAGCCCGGCGAAGCGCTCGACGATCGCCCGCCCGGTGTTCAGCTCGTACCCGGCTTCGATGGCGGGGCCGGAGAGCGGGCGCGTGACAGGAACCGGGCCGCGAAAGTAGTCGGCGTGTGTGGTGCCCATGCAGGGAATGGGGCGGCAGGCCTGGGCAAAGGCAGTGGCGTTCGGGCTGTGCGTGTGCGTGATGCCGCCTGTTTCCGGGAAGCAACGGTACAGCTCCAGGTGCGCGGGCAGGTCCGAGGAAGGGCGCAGCCGGCCTTCGATTGTTCTCCCGTCGAGGCCGACCACCACCATGTCGTCCGGGGCCAGGCAACGATAGGCGACGCCGCTGGGCTTTATGACGACAAGGCCGGAAGCGCGGTCGATTCCGCTGATGTTGCCCCAGGTCAGGACTACGAGGCCGCGCTCCTCGAGGGCGCGGTTGGCTTCGCAGACCCGGCGCTTGAGTTCCCGGATCATTTTCTTTTCCATCTTTCCCCGTTCACGGTTCGCAGTTCACATTTCCGCCCTGGCGCTGCCGCTCGCGCAGGGAAATGAGGCGCTTCATCACGTCTCCGAGCGGCGCGGCGCCGCCGTCTGTTCCGAACGCGTCGTGCAGGCGGCGGTAGAGCTCATACAGTTCCGCGTATATCGCCGTGTTTTCGGGCACGGGCTTGAAAACCTCGCTTCGGACGCCGCATACAGCCTGTTGGGCTTCGGTCACGCCGGCGAAGCCGCCGGCTTTCCTGCCGGCGGCCACGGCGCCGAATATCGCGGCGCCGAGCGCGCAGGACTGGTCGCTGCGCGAGATTTTCATCGCTCGCCCGGTGACGTCCGCGTAGACCTGCATGAGCAGGGGATTCCTGGAGGAGAGCCCCCCGCAGTTTACGATTTCCTCCACGGGCACGCCGTACTCCTCGATGCGCCTGATGATCGTAAGGGCCCCGAAGGCCGTGGCCTCGATCAGCGCGCGGTACACTTCGTGCGCCCTGGTGTGCAGGGTCTGCCCGAGCAGGAGCCCGCTCAGGCGTGCGTCGGCGAGAATCGTGCGGTTCCCGTTGTTCCAGTCGAGAGCCAGCAGCCCGTGTTCGCCGGGCTTCAGCCGGGCGGCCGCCTCTGCAAGGGAGGCGAACTTGCGGTCCCGATCGCGGCCGTATTCGCCCGGAACCAGGCGGTTGACAAACCACAGGAAAATGTCGCCCACCGCGGACTGCCCGGCCTCGATGCCGTGGAAGCCGGGCAGGATGGATCCGCTGACGATTCCGCACACCCCGGGAATGTCGGCCAGGGGCCGGTCGCCGGGCCATACCATCATGTCGCAGGTGCTGGTGCCCAGGATTTTGACGAGAGTGCCGACCTTGATGCCGGCGCCAACCGCGCCCATGTGCGCGTCAAAGGCGCCCGTGGCGATGGCGATGCCCGGGGTCAGACCGAGCTTTTCCGCCCATTCGCCGGACAGCCGGCCGGCGAGCCTGTCGGCCGGCCATGCCTTTTCATACAGGCGGCCCCGCAGGCCCGCGAGGTCCGGGTGGAGCGCCCCGAGGAACTCCGCGTCGGGCAGGCCGCCCCATTCTTCGCAGTACATGGCCTTGTGGCCCGCGGCGCAGACGCTACGGACGAGCGTGTCCGGGTTCGTGTCGCCCGCGAGCAGGGCGGGCATGTAATCGCAGTGCTCGACGAACGAATAGGCGGCCTTGAACACGTCGGGCGCCGCTTTCCGGCAGTGTAGAAGCTTGCTCCAGAACCATTCGGAAGAGTAGGCTCCGCCGCACCTGGCAAGGTATTGGGGCCGGAGCGCGCGCGCGGTCTCGGTGATTTGCCGGGCCTCCGCGTGGCTGGTGTGGTCCTTCCAAAGCCAGGCCATTGCGTCAAGGCGGCCGCGGAATTCCGGCAGCAGCCCGAGCGGCGTTCCGGCGCGGTCCACCGGCATCGGCGTGCTGCCGGTCGTGTCCACGCCCATGCCCACGATGCGGGCGGGATCAAAATCCTTTTCCGTGTCGCGCGCGATCCGTATGGCTTCGCGGACGCTGGCGAGCCCGGCGAGGTAGTCGCCCGGGTCCTGGCGGGCCGCGTTCGGGTCGCGCGGGTCCGTGAAAATGCCCTGGTCTCCGGACGGGTAGGGGAACACGTGGCTGGCTATTTCCCGCCCATCCGCGATGTCCACGATCAGAGACCTGCAGGAGTTGGTCCCGTAATCCAGTCCGAGCGCGTACTTTTTCATGTGCTGTTCCCCTGCTCCGGAGGGCTCAATTCTTCCATGCGGGCTGGTTTTTCGCCTCTTCGATGAACGCGAGCATGTTGGCAAGCGGCACGTCGCCTTCAACTGAATGGGCCGGCGCAAAAACGTAGCCGCCCCCGGCGCCGAGGCGCAGGAGCTTCCGCGCCTCCGCGCGGACCTGGGCCGGGGTTCCGTACGGCAGCGTTTTCTGTGTGGACAGCCCCCCGAAAAACGCAAGCCTTCCGCGATAGCGGGCAAAAAGCTGATCGACGTCCATGACCTCGGGCTGGAACGGGTTGAAGCAGTTCAGCCCGATCCCGACGAGGTCGTCGAAGAGTTCATCCACGTCGCCGCAGGAGTGGAGGCTGACGAATTTCCCGGCTTCCCGCGCCGCATTGAACATGCGCTTGAGGCGCGGCTTGATGAATTCGCGCCAAGCCGCGACGCCCATGATGAGGCCGCGCTGCTGGCCCCAGTCGTCGCCGAAATGCACGCAATCGACGCCGAGCCTTGCTGCCTCCCGGACCTGCTCGATGTTGTGGTCGGCGATCGCGTCCAGCAGCTCGCGGACGAACCCGGGATGATCGTAAAAGTCCATGAGCAGGCTCTCCATTCCGCGCAGGGTCCAGGCCCGCTCGAAGAGCGAAAAGCCGACGGCAAAAACGCTGAAGCGGTCCGGGTGCGCCAGCATCCGCCCGCGGGCGCCGGCGAACACGCGCGGATCGCGCGGGTCGGGGAACGAGTAGCCCTTGAGAGTGGGCTCGGCCAGCGCGCACCCTTCGACCGCGCCGATGTCGCGGTCCACGCTGCGGTTCCAAGTGACGCCGAACGCGTCGCGGACGCGGCCGTTCCCGATGTCCTCGAACAAGGCGTCGCCGGCACCGAGCCACAGCATGTGATTGTCCAGAAGGCTGTCCAGGTCTTTGCTCCCGAAATGGCCGGCCAGTGCCTCCGCGGCCTCGCGGGTGAAGCTGAAGTGCCACGGGACATAGGGCGGCTTGCGGCCTTCGAACACCGCCTGAATGACTTCTCGCTTTGTCATCGGCATGCCTCCGCCCGGCGGGTCCGCTTTAAAAAGGCGGCCGAACGGCTACGCAGGCGCGCCCGGCGCTCCTGCCGGTCCGGCTTCCGCGTCCGGTGCCGCCTCCGGGGCCGCGTTCGATGCCGCCTCCGGTGCATCGGTCTCCGCCTCGTCGTCTTCCGGCTCGACGGTGGTGAGGGCGACCACGGTGTCGCCTTCGTCAAGATCGATCAGCTTGACGCCCTGCGTGACGCGGCTGATCACGCGGACATCGCGGACTTTCATGCGGATCATCTTGCCCTTGGCCGTGATGAGCATGAGCGCGTCGTTCTCCATCACCGAGTGTGCGCCGACCATCAGCCCGTTCTTGTCGGATGTGCGGACGGTCATTATGCCGCGGCCGGCGCGGTGCTGGACGCGGTATTCCCCGAACTCGGTCCGCTTGCCGTAGCCGTTCTCGGTGCAGACCATGAACGTGGCCTTAGGGTCCATGAGTTCCAGGTCAATAAGCTCGTCGTCCTCGCCGAGCTCGATGCCCTTGACGCCGCGCGTCGCGCGGCCCTGCTCGCGCAGCTCGCTCTCGTGGAACCGCAGGCTCATTCCCCTGCGCGTCGCCAGGAGGATTTCGTTGGCGCCGTTCGTGTGCTTCACGCCGATCAGGCGGTCGCCCTCGTCGATGTTGATGGCGATGATGCCGCCGCGCCTCTGGTTCTTGAAATCGCCGAGGCTGGTCTTCTTGAGAATGCCCTTCGCCGTGGCCATGACGAGGTACTCGTTTTCCGGCATGTCGCGAACCCGGACCATGGTGGCGATGCGCTCGTCATCCTTGAGCTCGAGAAGGTTGACGATTGCCTTGCCCCTGGACGCGCGGCCGGCCTCGGGAATCTCGTACACCCTTTCCCAGTAGACGCGCCCGGCTTCCGTGAAGAAAAGGATGTGGTCGTGCATGCTGGCCACGAAGAGCTCTTCCACGTAGTCCTCTTCCTTGGTGTCCATGCCGGTGACGCCCTTTCCGCCGCGGTGCTGGGCGCGGTACGTGTTCACCGGCACGCGCTTGATGTAGCCGGAGTGGGAAATTGTGATGATGCAGCTCCTGTCGGCGATCAGGTCCTCGATGTTGACCTCGCCCTCGTCCGGGACGATTTCGGTCCGGCGCTCGTCGCCGTAGGAATCCTTGATCTGGAGAAGGTCCTCCTTGATGAGCCCGAGCACCTTGTTCTTGTTGGCCAGGATGTCCTGCAGCAGGGATATGAGCTTGATCAGCTCCTGGTACTCCGATTCGAGCTTGTCGCGCTCCAGGCCGGTCAGCTGGTAGAGGCGCATGTCCAGTATTGCGCCGGCCTGGACCTCGGAGAGTCCGAAGCGGCTCATGAGCTGTGTTTTTGCCTCGTCGCGGTTCCTGGACTGGCGGATGATCTTTACGACCGCGTCCAGGTTGTCCAGCGCGATCTTGAGCCCCTCGAGGATATGGGCGCGCGCCTCGGCCTTCTCGAGGTCGAACCGCGTGCGGCGCGTGATCACCTCGAAGCGGTGGTTCACGAAGCACTGCAGCATTTCCTTGAGGTTCATGACCCTGGGCCGGCCGCGGTCAATCGCCAGGAGGATGGCGCCGAAAGTGGTCTGCAGCTGCGTGTGCTTGAAGATGTTGTTGAGCATCACTTTCGGGACCACGCCGCGCTTCAGCTCCACGACGATGCGGATGCCGTCGCGGTTGGACTCGTCGCGGATGTCGGCGATGCCGTCAAGCGTCTTTTCCTGGACCAGGCGCGCCATGTTCTCAACGAGCGCGGACTTGTTGACGACGTAGGGGATTTCCGTGATTACGATCGACTCCTTGCCCTGCTTGCCTTCCTCGATGCCGGCCTTGCCCCGGAGCCGGATCTGGCCGCGGCCTGTCCGGTACATGTCAAGGATGGGCTGGCGCCCGCAGATGATGCCGCCTGTGGGGAAGTCGGGGCCCCTGACGTGCTTCATCAGGTCCTCTACGCCGGCCTCGGGCGAGTCAATGAGGCATATTATGGCGTCCACCAGCTCGCGCAGGTTGTGCGGCGGGATGTTGGTCGCCATGCCCACGGCGATGCCGGTGCTCCCGTTGAGCAGGAGGTTGGGAATGCGCGCGGGCAGAACGGACGGCTCGTCGAGCTCGCCGTTGTAGTTCTTCACCATCTCGACGGTGTTCTTGTCGATGTCCGCGAGCAGTTCCTCGGCGATGCCGCGGAGGCGGCACTCCGTGTACCGGTAGGCAGCGGCGTTGTCGCCGTCAATGCTGCCGAAGTTGCCCTGGCCGTCAACGAGCATGTAGCGCAGGCTGAAGGGCTGGGCCATGCGCACGAGGGTGTCGTACACGGCCGTGTCGCCGTGGGGGTGGTACTTGCCGAGCACGTCGCCGACCACGTAGGCGCATTTCTTGTAGGGCCGGTTGTGGAAGAGGCCCATCTGGCGCATCGAGAAAAGTATGCGCCGGGCGCCGGGCTTCATGCCGTCGCGCACGTCCGGCAGGGCGCGGCCGACTATCACGCTCATCGAGTAGTCGATGTAGGAGTGCTGCATCTCCTCTTCGATGTTGATGTCGCTTATCGTGTCGTTTTTTGTGTACATGTCTCTTTCCATGCGGCGGGCGGAGCGGGGGGGGCGTCAGATGTCCAGGTTCCTCACGTTCAGCGCGTTTTCCTGGATGAACGCGCGCCGCGGCTCCACCTCGTCGCCCATCAGCAGCGTGAAGATGCGGTCGGCCTCGATCGCGTCCTCGAGAACGACCTTGAGCAGCTTGCGCTTGTCCGGGTTCATGGTGGTCTCGTAAAGCTGTTCCGGGTTCATTTCGCCCAGCCCCTTGTAGCGCGTGACGCTCCATCCCCTGCGCCCCGTTTCCCGGACGATGTCAAGCAGCTGCGCCGGGGAATGGGACGCAACGGGCTCGGCGGCGCCTGTGAACTGCAGCAGGTGCAGGGGCGTTTCCGGGGATTCGCCGCCATTCACCGGGAACCCCTTCTTCTCGAGCGCCTGGACGATCCTGTTGATGTGGCTGACCGAGAATATCTCCTGCCAGCGGAAGCCGCCGGTCCCTGACTCCTGCCTGCCCGCGTGCTCGCTCTCCGGAAGAATGTCGAGCTGGTGCCCCAGCTGCAGCTCCATTTCCTCGCGAAGCCGGGCCAACTCGTCGTCCGAGTAAGCGAAGTGGAAGGAGGGCTCGCCGCCGTTTGTCACCGTCACCCGGTATTTCGGGAACAGCCCGGTCTTCGGGTCGCGGTTGCGCAGGTATTCATGGAAGTCGATCTGCTTGTTGCGCAGGCCGGCCGCGTATTGCTCCAGTTCCGCCAGCAGCTCCATGACGGGAAGCAGGTCCTTGCCGGAGTATGTCTTGCCGCTTTTGACTGCCGTGACGGTCAGGTTCTCGCTCCCGAGCTCGAGCAGGCGGCGCGTCAGCTTGACGTCGGTGTCGATGTATTCCTCGCGCTTCTTGTTCGTGATCCGGTATAGCGGCGGCTGGGCCAGGTAGACGAAGCCGGAATCGATCAGCTGCGGCATCTGGCGGAAGAAGAACGTGAGCAGCAGGGTCCTGATGTGCGCGCCGTCCACGTCGGCGTCGGTCATGATTATGATCTTGTGATACCGGGCCTTGGAAACGTCGAACTCGTCCTGGCCGATGCCGGCGCCGATCGCGGTGGCCAGGGTCCTGATCTCCGCGTTGTTCAATATCTTGTCGAGCCGCGCCTTTTCAACGTTCAGCACCTTGCCGCGCAGCGGGAGTATCGCCTGGTACTCCCGGTTGCGGCCCTGTTTCGCCGAGCCGCCGGCGCTGTCGCCCTCGACCAGGTACAGCTCGCAGAGCGCCGGGTCGCGCTCGGAACAGTCGGCGAGCTTCCCGGGCAGCGAGGCGCTGTCCAGCGCGCCCTTCCTCCGCGTGAGGTCCCGGGCCTTGCGGGCGGCCATTCTCGCCCTTGCCGCAAGCAGCCCCTTTTCGATGATTTTCCGGGCCACCCCGGGGTTCTCTTCGAAAAAGGTCCCGAGCTCGTCGTTCACCACCGACTCCACGATGCCCTGCACTTCACCGTTGCCCAGCTTGGTCTTGGTCTGGCCCTCGAATTGCGGGTTCGGGACCTTTACGTTCATGACGGCGGTGAGCCCTTCGCGGACATCCTCCCCGCTCATTGTCTCCGAGTCGTCCTTGATCAGCTTGTTGGCCTTGCCGTAGGAGTTGACCGACCGGGTCAGGGCCGAGCGGAACCCGCTGAGATGCGTTCCGCCTTCGATGGTGTTGATGTTGTTCACGTAGCTCGAAATGGTCTCGGTGTATGCCTCGGTGTACTGCAGCGCGATCTCGACGCAGATGTCGTCCTTTTCCTTGACGAAGGACACGACCTTCTGGTGCAGCGGCTTCTTGTTCTGGTTGAGGAACTCGACGAATTCGACCGTCCCGCCCTTGAACAGGAACGTTTCGTCCCTGGCCGGGTCCTCCTGGCTGAGCTTGATATCCACGCCCTTGTTCAGAAACGCCAGTTCGCGGAGCCGGTTCGCCAGGGTGTCCCATTGAAACTGGGTGGTGTTGAAAATGGAGTCGTCGGGGGAAAAGGTGACCTTTGTGCCCGAGCTCCTGGTCTTGCCGATAACCTTCAGGTCCGACGCGATCCGCCCCTTTTCGTAGCGCTGGTGATACACCTGCCCGTCGCGCCGGACCTCAACCTCCATCCATTCGCTGAGCGCGTTGACGCACGAGACGCCGACCCCGTGAAGCCCGCCCGACACCTTGTAGTTCTTGTGGTCGAACTTTCCGCCCGCGTGCAGCACCGTCATCACCACTTCGAGCGCCGGCCTCTTTTCCGTGGCGTGCATGTCCACCGGTATGCCGCGCCCGTTGTCGTTGACCGATACCGAGCCGTCCGAGTTGATCCGGACTTGGATCGCGCTGCAGTATCCGGCCAGCGCTTCGTCAATGCTGTTGTCGACAACTTCGAACACGCAATGGTGCAGGCCGCGCGCGCCGGTGTCGCCGATGTACATTGCCGGGCGCTTTCGCACCGCGTCCATGCCGCCGAGCACGGTGATGGTGCTCGCATCGTACTGGTCGTGGGCAATTCCTTCAGGCTTGGGTTCGGTTTCGACCGCGGCCGCGGCGTCCCGAATTTCCCCGGGACCGGGTTGTTCTTTATGTTGTGCCATGACTTTTTTGCGCCTCAATATATCGAGGTTTTATTGTACTACGCCGCGCAAAAAAACGAAAGCGATTTGTTGTGAAAAACAGGGAATTTTTTGGCCCGCCCGGAGCGTGCGCGGGGGGGCGGAATGCGGCGATTTGTCAGGTCAGGCGCAGTATTATTTCCCTGCAGGCCGGGTGCCGGCGCAGGAGGGAATCCCGGTCGGCAAGCTCGAAATCAGAATACTGGAAGCCGGGTATCACGGTGCACCCGACCAGCGCGTAGGCTGCCGCATCGTCGAGCGTCGCCCCGAACCACACGCCGGGCGGAACAGCGGCCTGGAATGCCTGGCCTGCGTCCGGGTCCGGGCCGAGCCGGACCTGGCTGAAGGCCCCGCCGGGGTGGATCATGTGCAGGGTCAGCCCGCCGCCGGCGTAAAAATGCCAGAGCTCCTCGGATTTCAGCCGGTGTAGCCTTGAGCGGTCGGAGTCCCGCAGGAGGTAATATATCCCGGTGGCCGCATGCCTCGCCCCGGCATTCGCCGCCGATTCGTACACCCTCCGGAAATACCCGCCTTCGGCGTGGGGCTCCAGGCGCAGCGTTCGAATCCAGTAGTCCGCGTCGTGCATGGGCATGAGATTAGCAGGCCGGCCCGGCCCCCGCAAGGGACTTCGGGGCGGGCGCCCGCTTTTTCCGCAACGCGGAATGGACAAATCCGACGTTTCTGGTAGTGTGTTCCGGCCATGCAGAAAAAGATCATGATCATGCCGTCCCTGCTTGCCGGGGATTTCGGGAACCTGGAGGCCTCGGCGCGGAAGGCCGAGGCCTGCGGGGGTGACGCCCTGCACATGGACATCATGGATGCGCATTTCGTGCCCAACCTCAGCATGGGCCCCGACGTTGTCAGGATGGCGCGGCGCTGCCTGGGCATACCGCTCAACGTGCACCTGATGATGACGCACCCGCACCTGTATGTCCGCGCGTTCATCGAGGCCGGGGCGTCAACGCTCCTGATTCACGTGGAGGCGCAGTGCGACATCCGCGCGACGCTCCGGCAGATACGCGACCTGGGCGCGGCGCCCGGGCTGGCCATCAATCCCGAGACCCCGGTGAGCGCGCTTTTCCCGTGGCTTGACGAGATTAACGAGGTGCTTTTCATGACCGTGCATCCCGGCTTCGGCGGGCAGGAATTCATGGGCGAAGTCGTTCCCTCCATCGCCGGGCTGTGCCGCCGCCTTGACGGCCCTGGCGGGGCGCGGTTCCAGGCGCTTGACATCGCCGTCGACGGCGGCATCAACCTCCGGACCGTCGAGGCGGCGGCGGCGGCCGGGGCCAACGCGTTTGTCGCCGGCAACGCGCTCTACACGGCCCGGGACATGGCGCGGGACGCCGCCCTGATGCGTTCCGGGGCGGCAGCCGCTTTCGGCCGGGACGTTTTCCCGGCCGCATGAGCGCGGATGGAGCGACTGTTTTTTCGATGGCAACCGAACTTTCCAGAATCCGAAACTACTGCATCATTGCCCACATCGACCACGGCAAGTCCACGCTCGCGGACCGCATGCTGCAGATGACCCACTCGGTCGAGGATCGCGATTTCCGCGACCAGCTCCTCGACAGCATGGACCTCGAGCGCGAGCGCGGAATAACGATCAAGAGCCACCCGGTCACCATGCAGTACCAGGCGCTCGACGGCATGGTCTACGAATTCAACCTGATCGACACGCCCGGGCACGTTGACTTCAGCTATGAAGTCTCGCGCAGCATGGCCGCCTGCGAAGGGGCGGTGCTGCTCGTGGATGCCAGCCAGGGCGTCGAGGCCCAGACCGTGGCCAACGCCTACCTGGCGGCGGAAAACAATCTCGAGATCATTCCGGTCATCAACAAGATCGACCTCCCGGTTGCCAAGGTGGAGGAGGTCAGCCACCAGATCGAGGAGGTGCTCGGGATCGACATGGGCCAGGGCGCTCTTGTCAGCGCCCGGACGGGGGCCGGAATCCGGGAGCTCATGGAGCGGATCGTCAGGCAGGTTCCGCCCCCGAAAACCGAGCCCGCGCCCTGCCCGGCCCGGGCGCTGGTGTTCGACTCGGTCTATGACGCCTTTCGCGGCGTGGTGGTGTACGTCCGGGTGGTGGACGGGCATGTGAGGGCCGGGGACCGGGTTCGCATGCTGGGCACGGGCACCGTTGCCGAAATCAAGGAGGTCGGGTTTTTCACGCCGAAGTTCAAGCCGGCGCAGGCCCTGGGCCCGGGCCAGGTCGGGTACATCGTGAGCACGATCAAGGAGCCGCGGGAGGTGCGCATAGGCGACACCATCAGCGGCGCCTCCGGCCCTGTCCCCCAACAGCTGCCGGGCTTCAAGAACATCCATCCGATGGTGTTCAGCGGCATATACCCGGTT
Source organism: Lentisphaerota bacterium (assembly GCA_012514555.1). GTDB lineage: Bacteria > Verrucomicrobiota > Kiritimatiellia > JAAZAB01 > JAAZAB01 > JAAZAB01. The sequence goes on along the minus strand of JAAZAB010000228.1, from coordinate 9,702 downwards.
GACACGGTTGACTACGAAAAGCTCAAGGCCAGCCTCGGCAAGCTCAGCCTGAACGACAGCGCCTTTTCCTTCACGCCCGAAAGCTCGGTCGCGCTCGGCTTCGGCTTTCGCTGCGGGTTCCTGGGCCTGCTGCACCTGGAGATCATCCAGGAGCGCCTGCGGCGCGAGTACGACGTGGACATCATAAGCACGTACCCGGCAGTGGTGTACCACGTGGCGCTTGAGGGCGGCGAAATCGTCAATGTCGACAATCCCACGCACCTGCCGGACCAGTCGCGCATCGAGTTCATCGAGGAGCCGATGATCAAGGCCTTCATCATCTGCATGAACGAGAACATCGGCGACATCATGCGCCTGGTCATGGACCGCCGCGGCGAGGTGGAAAAGACCGACACGCTCGACGTACGCCGCGTCATGCTCACCTGCAGGATGCCGCTCAACGAGATACTGGTCGATTTCAACGATTACCTCAAGAGCGTCAGCCACGGCTATGCGTCAATGGACTACGAGCATTCGGGGTACGCCCAGAGCGACCTGGTCAAGCTCGACATCCTGCTCAACGGCGAATGCGTGGACGCGTTTTCCTGCCTGATTCACAGGAGCAAGGCGGAGTCCCGGGGCCGGCAGATGTGCGCGGCGCTCAAGGAGGTCATTCCCGCGCACATGTTCGCGGTTCCCATACAGGCGGCCATCGGCAAGACGGTCATAGCCCGCGAGACCATCAAGGCCCTGCGCAAGGACGTGACCGCCAAGTGCTACGGCGGCGACATTACGCGCAAGCGCAAGCTCCTTGAGCGCCAGAAGGAGGGCAAAAAGCGCATGAAGCAGGTGGGCAAGGTGAGCGTTCCGCAGGAAGCCTTTATCTCGGTTCTCAAGTCCGGCTCGTGAACGGAGGTCTTTTGCCAAGCGAGGTGCAGCGATGAATTGGCTTGAACGCCGCCGTCTCAGGAAGACGGCCCGGCATCTGGTCCGGGAAGCCCGGCATCTTCGCAACCTGCGCGGGGACGTGGCCGAGCCCGGGGCCCTGGCCGCGCTTGAGCGCGCCGTGGCCGGGATACGCGCTGCCGGGGCCGATGCCGGGGCCTTCGAAAGGGCGGCGGACGATTATGCCGCGGCTGCGCTGCGGATCTATCCAAGGCGGCCGTTTGCCAGGCTGCGCGAGTATGTTGAGATCATCCTGGTGGCCGGAACCGTCGCGCTGGCCTGCCGCTCCTATTTCGTGCTTCCGTTCCGGATTCCGACCTCGTCCATGTCTCCGACGCTGGCGGGCATTCACTTTGAGCCCTGCGCCGGGCGCGGGCTTTTCGACATGCCCGTGCTCAACCTGGCGAAATGGCTCGTGTTCGGCTCGGTGTACCGGGAAATCCGTTCTCCGGATTCCGGCGTGGCCGACTGCCGGCGGATGGCGAACGGCTCGCTTTGCCTGGCGCTGAACGGCAGGCTCATCCGGCAGCCCATGGACGGCGACGTGACTCTTCGCTTCAGCCCCGGGGATTCGGTGGTCCGCGGCCAGCTGCTCGCCACGGCCCAGGAATATTACGGGGACCACATCTTTGTCAACCGCATGGCCTGGAACTTCCGCAAGCCGCGCCGCGGCGAAATAATGGTTTTCAAGACCCACGGCCTCGACCATCCCGACGTCCGAAAAAACGAGCACTATGTCAAGCGCCTCGTGGGGCTGCCGGGCGAGACCGTTGCCATACGTCCGCCCGACCTGCTGATCGGCGGCGAGCGGGTGTCCGAGCCCGACAGCATCGTCCGCATCGAGGACCGGCGCGCCCCGTATTCCTGGGGCTACATGCTTCCGGGCCCCGGCGCGGTCCGCCCGTTCCTCGGCGGCGAGGGCGGGCCCCGGACGATGGCCACGAACGAATATTTCGCCTGCGGCGACAACCAGCCCAACAGCGCGGACAGCCGGTACTGGGGGCCCGTGCGCGAGCAGTACCTTGTCGGCCCGGTTTTCATGATACATTGGCCCCTGTCCAGGCGTTGGGGGGCGGTGAAGTGAGTTTTGTTCCCGCGCCTGAGGCCGCGCCTCCTCCGAGAAGGTCTTTCTGGCTTGTTCCCGCCGTCGCCGCGCTGGTTTTTGCATGGCTCGCCTGGATGCTGATTCATCGCGCGAAACCGCCGGACGGAGGGGCCGATTCGATGCGGCCCGAACCGGCCGCCGCGCCACAAGCGCCCGATGTGCGCCTGCGATTTCCCGTTGACCGGGAGTTCCCCGTGCCCGAGAGCGAGTACCCGCTCCTGTTTCAGCCGACGGAATCCGGAAGGCTCGAGTCGGCGCTATACGGCTCGACCCGCACCCGCCGCGCCTCGAAGAATCGCCTCGTGCCGTCGTTCCACGAAGGCATTGACATTCGCGCCTCCGAGCGCGACTCGAAAGGCAGGCCGCGCGATCCGGTCCTTGCCGCGGCGGACGGCGCCGTGGCTTACCTGAACAGGCATTCCGGCAACTCGAGCTACGGAATATATGCCGTCCTGCGCCACTCGGACAGGGCCGGGGAGTTTTTCACGCTCTACGCGCACCTGTCCGGGCTCGCGCCGGGTCTCGCCGCCGGCGGCCGGATCGCCGCCGGCGACACGGTCGGCCTGCTCGGCAACACGCCGGCGGACATCATTCCGCTTGCCCGCGCCCACCTCCACTTCGAAGTCGGGTTCATGCTCAACGCCCGCTTCGATCAATGGTACAGGAAGCAGAAGCTCGTTCCCGACCACGGCGACATGCATGGCTGGAACCTTATCGGGCTGGACCCCCTCGAGATCCTGCTGCGTTTCGCGGCCGAGCCCGAGTTCACGCTGAGCGAGCACCTGCGGGAGCTTGCTCCTGCTTTTCACCTTGTCTTCAGGGCCCGGCGGCAGCTCGATTTCTTTGAGCGGCACCCCGCGGCGTGGTCCGGCGAGCCGTATGGCGGCCCGGCAATTTTCATGGCCGTCTCGGAAAACGGCCTGCCGCTCGGCGGCCGGAACGCCTCGCCCGAAGAGACGCAGCGCCTCGGCAAGGCGCGCGCGCTGGTCGCCGACGTCAATGCCGCCGTGCTGGGCCGGAACGGCGCGCGCCTCGTCGAGCGCGCGAATGGAGGGTGGAAGCTTGCCGGGGCGGGCGAAAGATGGCTCGGCATTCTGGTGTATTGATTTGCCGGCGTCGAGCCGCTATGCTTCACGGGAAATCGCGCGGGTTCGCTCTCCGGGCGCCCGCATTGAAAGGTGGTCAAGAGCAGTCATGTCCGAAATAACAGAACAGCTCTGGCGCCCTGGCCTGGCGCGCCTCGCCGAACTATTCAAGACCGATCTGTCGGCCGGCCTGAGTTCCGCCGAAGCCGCCGCGCGGCTCGAGCGGCACGGCCCGAACCAGCTCCAGGAGAAGGGCGGCGAAGGGCCGTGGCGCTTGTTCCTGGCCCAGTTCAAGAGCGTGATGATCTGGGTCCTGGTGGCCGCGGCCGTCGTTTCCGGCATTCTCCGGGAATGGGTTGACACGGCCGCCATCCTGGCGATCGTGATCCTCAACGCGGTGCTCGGCTTTGTCCAGGAATACAGGGCCGAAAAATCCCTTGCCGCGCTCCGGAAGCTTTCCAGCCCCAATTCCAAGGCCATTCGCGACGGCCTTCCGTGCGTTGTGCCTTCCGCCGGCCTGGCGCCCGGCGACCTTGTCGAGCTCGAAGCCGGCGACCATGTTCCGGCCGATTGCCGCGTTGTCACTCACACCTCCAGCTTCGGCGCGCAGGAAGCGAGCCTCACCGGAGAGTCCCAGCCGGTCTCCAAGAATGCCGAGCCGATTGACATGGATTCCGTGCAGCTTGGCGACCGTGCGAACATGCTGTTCATGGGCACCTCCATAGTCTCCGGGCGCTGCCGCGCCCTGGTTGTCAAAACCGGGATGAGCACGGTGCTCGGGGGCATCGCCGGAATGATCCAGGACATCAAATCCGAGCCGACTCCGCTCCAGAAGAACATTGACCGGTTCGGGAAGGTCATCGTCAAGCTCTGCTTCGCGCTGGTCGGGCTTGTTTTTCTGATCCAGCTGGTTCACGGCAGCGCGGCCCTGGCCGAAATATTCCTTTCCTCGGTCAGCCTTGCCGTGGCCGCCATTCCTGAGGGCCTGCCTGCCGTGGTCACCGTCGCCCTGGCGCTTGGCGTCCAGCGCATGGTCAGGCGCAACGCGCTTATCCGCAAGCTGCCCTCCGTCGAAACCCTCGGGTGCGCCAGCGTCATATGCTCGGACAAGACCGGAACCCTCACGCGCAATGAAATGACCGTTCGCGCCGTGTACGCCGGCGGGCAAATGTTCGACGTCGGCGGCATAGGCTACGAGCCCGCGGGCGAATTCAGCCTCGGCGGGGCGCGGGTGGCGCCCGGCTCGCACCCGGAACTCATGGCGGCGCTCGAAGCCGGGGCGCTGTGCAACGGCGCCCGGCTTGTCCGGACCCCGGATGCGCCCGCGCGGATGGCCGGGGATCCGACCGAGGGCGCGCTCCTCGTCTGCGCCGGCAAGGCCGGGCTGTGGAAGGAAACGCTCGAAGAGGAGCGCCCATTTGTCGAGGAGATTCCCTTCGACTCCGCGCGCAAGATGATGTCGGTGGTCCGGCGCGGACCGGGCGGCCGCCTCGTAGCCTATGTCAAGGGCGCGCCGGACATCCTTCTGTCGCGCTGCGCGCATATCTCCGAAAACGGGCTGCGCAGGCCGATGCTGGACGAGGACCGCCGGGAGGCGAACAGGCAAAACACCGACCTTGCCGGCCGCGCAATGCGCGTGCTGGCGGTGGCCTGGCGCGAGCTCGACGGGGCCCCGGAAAAGTACCTGCCCGAAACCGTCGAGAAGGACCTCACGTTCGGCGGGCTGCTCGCCATGATCGATCCGCCGCGCGAGGAGGTTAAGGTCGCCATGGCCAAGTGCCGCACGGCCGGCATTCGCACGGTGATGATCACCGGCGACCACAAGAGCACGGCCGTCGCCATTGCACGCGAGCTCGGAATGGCCGGCGGGGAAACCCTGGCGCTGTCCGGCGAGGAGCTCGACCGGATGGACGGCGCCGCGCTCGACGGCGAGGTTGACCGGATCGGCGTCTACGCGCGCGTTTCGCCGGAGCATAAGCTCCGCATCGTGCGCGCCTGGCGCAAGCGCGGCCACGTGGTGGCCATGACCGGCGACGGCGTCAACGACGCGCCGGCCGTGAAGGAGGCCGATATCGGCGTTGCCATGGGCATTACGGGCACGGACGTGACAAAGGAAGTCTCGGACATGGTGGTCACCGACGACAACTTCGCGTCCATAGTGTCTGCCGTGGAGGAGGGCCGGGGAATATACGGCAACATTGTGAAGTTCATTCACTACCTGCTGTCGTGCAACGCGGGCGAGATATTTGTCATGTTCATCGCCTCGCTCTTCAACATGCCCCTTCCGCTGCTGCCGATTCATATTCTCTGGGTCAACCTGGTCACGGACGGCCTGCCCGCCCTTGCGCTGGGCGTGGATCCCGTGGATTCGAGAATCATGAGCAAGCCGCCGCGCAAGTCCTCGGCGCCGGTCGTCACGGTTCGCCGCGCCGCCGTCATCGTGGGGCAGGGGTTCTTCATCGCGCTGTGCTCGCTTCTCGCGTTCTGGTACGAATACGACGGCACTCCCGCCACGCTGGTCAGGGCGCGGACCGCCGCCTTCATGGTCCTGGCCGTCTCCCAGCTTTTCCATGCGTTCAACTGCAGAAGCTCGACAATGTCCCTGTTCAAGATCGGGGTGTTCACCAATCGGCCGCTCCTGGCCGCCGCCTTCATCTCGCTAGCGCTGCAGGTCATGGTCGAGGAGCTGCCGTTCCTGCGAACGGTGTTCAAGGTTGAGGCGCTCACGTGGGGCGAGTGGGGCATCGTCGTGCTCCTTTCGTCCATGCCGTTCTGGATCATGGAACTGGCCAAGCTGATCGCGAGCAGGGTGCCGCGTTTCAGGGAGGCGCTGTAAAGGAGGAGGATGGCCATGAAGATAACCAGCGGCGCGGCGTCGGCGTTTATGGCTTTATTGATGCTGGCCGCGGGCGCGGCTTGGGCGCAGCAGGAGCGGAAAACCACGGTCGCCGTGATCCCAAAGGGCACCACTCACATTTTCTGGAAGTCCGTTCACGCCGGCGCGGTCAAGGCGGCCCGGGAATCGGGCGTCGAGCTGTTCTGGCAGGGGCCCCAGAAAGAGGACGACCGCAAAATGCAGATCGAGGTTGTCCAGAACTTCGTCAGCCGCGGAGTGGACGCCATCGTGCTCGCCCCGCTTGACAGCACGGCCCTGGTCCGGCCCGCCCGGGCCGCCACGGCGAAGAACATCAAGCTGGTGATCATAGATTCCGGCCTGAACTCGGACGACTACTCTAGCTTCGTGGCATCCGACAATTACAAGGCCGGCAGGGTGGCCGCAAAACGCATGGCCGAGCTGATCCCGCCCTCGGGCCGGCTGCTCATGCTCCGCTATGCCGAGGGCTCCGAGAGCACCATGCAGCGCGAAAAGGGCTTTCAAGACGGAATGAAGGAGCTGGCGCCCGGGACGGTGTGGGTCTCCGACAACCAGTATGGCGGCGTGACGTCCGAATCCGCGTTTCAAGCGGCCCAGAACCTGCTCAACAGGTTCGAGCAGATCGACGGAATATTCACGCCCAACGAGTCCACCACTTTTGGCATGCTGCGCGCGCTCCAGACTTCGGGGCGCGCCGGGAAAGTCAAGTTCGTGGGCTTCGACACGAGCGAACCCCTGCTCCAGGGCCTGCGCAAGGGCGACATCCACGGGCTGACCGCCCAGAATCCTTTCAAGATGGGCTACGTCGGGGTGAAGACCGCTGTTGCCGCGATCAGGGGCGAGGCAATTGAAAAGCGGATTGACACCGGCGTGGCCATGATCACGGCCGCGAACATCGGGGAGCCGGAAATGCGCGAGCTGGTGAATCCCGATCTCGACAGGTGGCTGGAAGGAAAATGATTCCGCTCCTGGAAATGTCGGGAATCGGAAAGAGGTTCGGCCCCGTCCAGGTTCTGCGGAACGCGTCGCTTGAAGTGCGCCCGGGCGAGATACACGCCCTGATCGGCGAGAATGGCGCCGGCAAAAGCACGCTCATGAATATCCTGAGCGGCGTGCATGCGCCGGACGAGGGGTCCGTCGCGTTCCGCGGCGCCGCATACCGCGCGCGCTCCCCGCAGGAGGCCCGGGCGCGCGGCGTGGCGACGATCTTCCAGGAGACGGCCCTTGCCCCGCACCTGACCGTGGAGGAGAACGCCACGCTCGGCATGGAGCGGTCCGCCCGCGGCTTCGTCAGGAGCCGGCGCGCGGAAGTCTGCGCCGCGCTGGACATGCTGGGGCGCGGCGCCATCGATCCCGGCCGGCCCGTGTGCGAGCTGTCCATTGCCGAGCGCCAGGTCGTGGAGATCGCCCGCGCCCTGCTCGTCAACGCCGCGCTCCTGGTGATGGATGAGCCCACCAGCTCGCTTTCCGGCGATGACACCAGCCGGCTTTTCGACGTCATGCGCCGCCTGCGCGGCCGCGGCGTGGCCATCGTTTACATCAGCCATTTCCTGGAGGAAATCATGCAGGTGGCCGACCGCTTTACGGTTCTGCGGGACGGCGAGACCGTGGCTTCGGGCGACGTGGCGGAAACTCCAATCCCGCGCATGGTGGAGCTGATGGTGGGGCGGAAGCTGGCCGAAATGTTCCCGCGCGTTCCGCATTCGGTGGGCGAGCCGCGCCTGGTTGTCCGCGGGCTCGACAGGCATCCGGCTCTCAACAGGGTTTCGTTCGAGGCCCGCGCCGGCGAGATTCTGGGAATAGCCGGCCTGGTCGGTTCGGGCCGGACCGAGCTGCTGCGGGCGATCTTCGGGCTCGATCCGGTCCATTCGGGATACATCCTGATTCGGGGAAAGGAGATGCTCTCGGGCCGGCGCTGGACCCCGGTCCGGGCACTTGACGGCGGGCTGGACCTGCTCAGCGAAAACCGCAAGGAGGAGGGCCTGGCCGTGGAGCTTTGCGCGCGGGACAACGTGTCGCTCTCGTCCCTCGAAAAGCGGGATCTGAGCCTGGGCCCCTGGTTGCGCCTGTGCCGCGAGCGGGCCCGCGCCGGCAGCCTGTGCCGCAGGCTCAATGTCCGCTTTGCCGGCCTGGATCAGCGGGCGCGCGAGCTATCCGGGGGGAACCAGCAGAAGCTCGCGGTGGCCCGACTCCTGCTGCGCGACAGCCCGATCCTCCTGCTGGACGAGCCCACGCGCGGCATAGATGTGGCCAGCAAGGTCGAAATATACCGGCGCATCGGGGCCTGGGCCGCCGAGGGCCGGACCATTGTTATGACCAGCTCGCACCTGCCTGAGCTACTGGGCATCTGCGACTCGATCGCCGTAATGCACCGCGGCCGGCTCAGCCCGGTCCGGCCCGCGGCGGCGTGGAGCGAGCAGGCCATCATGGAATGGGCCGTCGCGGGGCGTGACAAGGATGGCGGCTGAGGAACAGCGGGCAGGGGGGAGTGATGCCATGGGATATGACGGGAAGGAGGCTGAGCCCGGTTTGCCGGATGCCGGGCCCGGCTTGCGGGAGGCGCTCAAGGACGCGCGCAAGGCCGTCGGGCCGCTGCTGGCCCTTGCCGCCGTCGGGCTGCTTTTTTGTTTCCTGGCGCCGGCCGAGTTCCGCTCCGCCTACAACCTGCGCACGATCGTAACGCAGACGGTGATCGTGGGCATCGGCGCGATCGGCATGACTCTCGTGATGATCGGGGGCGGCATAGATTTGAGCGTCGGCTCCATCATCGCGCTTGTAACCGTGGTCGTGGCCGGGGTCCTTCGCTACGCAGCCGGGTTCCCGCCGTGGGCCGGGCCGCCGCTGGCGATCGCAGCGGCCCTGGCGGCTGGCGGGCTCTGCGGGGCGTTCAACGGGCTGCTGGTCGCGCGGCTGCGCATCATTCCGTTCATCGTCACGCTGGGCACCATGCAGATTGCGCGGGGTCTCGCCAAGTGGCTTGCCCGCGAACAGACAGTCGTTGCGCCCGAGACCTGGCTCAACCGCCTCATGGATGTGGACCCGGCCCCGGCCTGGCTCCTGTTTGCGCCCGGCGTATGGCTGCTCCTGTTCCTGACCGCGGCCCTGCTGGTCATGCTGCGGTACACCGTGTTCGGGCGGCATGTTTTTGCGATCGGCTCCAGCGAGCAGACCGCGCGGCTCTGCGGCATACGCGTGACCGCGCAGAGGGTCCGGATATATGCGCTGTGCGGGGCGTTCACGGGCCTGGCCGGGCTCATGCAGTTCGCCAACCTGACCGTCGGCGATCCTACCGCCGCCAACGGGATGGAGCTCGATATCATAGCGGCGGTCGTGATCGGAGGCGGCTCGCTCAGCGGCGGGGAGGGCGGCGCCCTCGGCACGCTCTTTGGCGCGCTGCTCATGGCCGCGCTCCGCAACGGCTGCAACATGATCGGCATCCCGAACTACGTGCAGAACATCGTGATCGGCGCGGTCATCATCGGCGCCGTGGCCGCGGACAGGCTGCGGCACAGGTGAGCCTATATGGAGCAGTTCAGCTGCTACGCGGTTGTCTTCGCTCGCTGCAAGATGTTTATGTGAAACTTGGATATTCGCCTTTCTAAGTTCAGAATCTCGCCTCCCGCTGATGCTTTGGGGTTGGTCCCATCTAAATCGCTATCGGTATCGCTATTCGGTATCGCAATCGGGATCGCTATCGTTCCTGTCGCTTTCTT
>JAAZAB010000227.1 GCA_012514555.1 Lentisphaerota bacterium | reverse complement strand
GCGCCGCCTACGTGCAGTACGGATATGACGCGAAGGTGGAGATCGTCGGCACCAGGGGATCCATGCAGGTGGGCCGCTCGGACGGCGCGTTTTTAAAATGCACCACCGTGGAGAACGGCACGTCCACGCCTTTTATCACGAGCTGGATGACGCTGTTTAAAGACGCGTACCTGGAGGAAGACAGCCATTTCATAGACTGCATCATAAACGACAGGACGCCCAGGGTGACGGGACTGGATGGAAAAATGGCCGTGAAGATCGTCGAGGTCGGCAACCGCTCCATCACTGAAAAGAAACTGATAGAATTATAAGGAGAGAAGCATCGTGAAGAGTTTAAGGTTGTACGGCCCGAATGATATACGGCTGGACGAAGTGCCGGTTCCGGCCATCACGGAAGACGAGATCCTGCTGAAAACGGATGCGGCCGCGATATGCGGCACGGACGTCCGCATGTGGCAGAACGGATATAAAGGCGTGGATGAGGAACATCCTTTGATACTTGGGCATGAATTCGCAGCCACAATCGCCCAGGTTGGGGCAAACGTGCCTTTTTACAAAAAAGGCATGCAGGTTGCGATGGCGCCCAACATCGGTTGCGGGATCTGCGATAAATGCGTGCGGGGAGATTTTCATCTGTGTGATGACTACAAGGCGTTCGGGATCAACATGGACGGCGCTTTTGCGGAGTATATCAAGGTTCCGGGAGAAGCGCTGACGCACGGAAACCTGATGACCATTCCAGAGGGGGTCTCGCCCGAAGAAGCCGCGGTGAACGAGCCCTTATCCTGCGTGTACAACGGTTTTCTGAAATGCGACGTCAGGCCGGGTGATTTTGTCCTGGTCGTGGGCAGCGGGCCCATCGGCATCATGCACGCGCAGCTTGCCAAAATGGCCGGCGCCGCCAAGGTGATGATGAACGACCTTTCCGAAGAACGGCTGGCCGAGAGCGCGGCGATCGTGGACGGCATGCTGACCTACCACGGCGGCGACCTGGCCGGATACGTTTTGAAAGAGACGGGCGGAAAGGGCCTGGACGTCGCTGTGGTTGCGTGCCCGGCGCCCCAGGTGCAGGCGGCGATGCTGCCCCTGATGAATTACGGCGGCCGGGTCATTTTCTTCGGGGGCGTTCCGGCGGGAAAGCAGCCGGTCGCGATCGACACCAACATCATCCACTACAAGGAATTGTTTATAACGGGGTCTACCCGCGCGAACATCTGCCATTTCCGTAAGACCCTGGGATTCATTGCGGAAGGACTGGTGGACGTGAAGGGCCTGGTGACCGCCCGGTTCAGGATTGAAGACATCCTTGAGGCTTTCGATTGCGCAAGGCAGGCGAAGGGCCTGAAGAACGTGATCGTGTTTTAGGCGGGCGCGGGATGGAGGGAATGATCAGGACCGTTTTGGGGGGTATCAAAAGCGCCGACGCAGGCGTGTGCCAATGCCATGAACATCTGTTCATTGAGATGGGCAAGCCGTACAGCCTGGCCAAGTCGCTTTATATGGACGACCTTGGAAAATCAGCGGAAGAGCTCCGGGGCTACCGGGCGGCGGGCGGAAGCCTGATCGTGGACGCGCAGCCGGTATTCGCGGGCAGGATGGCCGAGAACCTGGCTGCGGCATCCGAGGCAAGCGGCGTGCACGTCGTGGCCTCCACGGGATTTTACAAGACGGACTTTTACGAAGAAGGCGCATATATTTTTCGCAGCGATGAATCGCAGATAGCCGGCCTTTTTATATCGGAATTTGAAAACGGGATGATCTCTTCCCAAAAAGACGGCGGCAAGCCCTTGGACGCACGGGCAGGCATGATCAAGACCGCAATCGACACGGGCGGGATATTCGCGGACGGCACCTATGCCAAGCTGTTTTCCGCGGCCGCGGAGGCGGCGGCGCGGACGGGGATGCCTGTGATGTGCCATATTGAGCAGAACGCGGACGCGCTGCACGTGGTGGATTTCTTTGAAAAGAGGGGGATCGAGCCCGGGCGGCTGCTGATCTGCCATCTGGACAGGGCCCGGTACGATTTTGCCTATCATAAGGAAGTGCTGGATACCGGCGTTTATTTGGAGTATGATACGATTAACCGCCCCAAATACATAAGCAACCGCGAGGAATTGAGCCTGATCGCCGCGATGCTGGAGGCGGGATATGAGGACAGGATCCTTTTGAGCCTGGACACCACCAACGCGCGGCTGCGCGCGTACGGGGCGGACATGGGCCTGGATTATATCATAAAAGAATTTGTGCCCCTGCTGAAGGCTGCGGGAGCAGGGGACGGACAGATACGGAAGATGCAGTCTTTGAACGCGCAGCAAGCGCTAACGATAAAAAATTAAAGGAGAAGAAAAATGCAGGAGCTGACAAAGGCGACGCAACCGACGATGTACTTCATAGGGGTGACGACGGGGAAATCATCCATTATGAAGGTGTTTCCCGAATGGGCGAAAGCCCTGGGCCTGAAGGATACGGTGATGAAGGGGATCGACATCGCGATCCACGAGGAGCCCGAGGTGTACCGTAAAGTGGTGGAGTTCATCAAGG
>JAAZAB010000226.1 GCA_012514555.1 Lentisphaerota bacterium | reverse complement strand
GTTCATTTTTCAAACCACGAGGGATTGGCCATAGTGCGGCATCTGCTGTGTTGCAGCGGGTTCGGAGTATGTCACAATACACCTTCACCCGCTGCGCCTTGCATCTGCCGCACTCTGACCAATCGCAAAATCGGGATAAGACGAATCTGCCGCGCCGGCGCTTGAAACGCGGCCGGAAATCAGGTAGGTTGAGCCCGCTTTTCGTTCATCCCTTCAATCACACATCGGAAAGGAATTCAGTATGAAGCCGACACTGGTGGTCATGGCGGCGGGCGTTGGGAGCAGGTATGGCGGGCTCAAGCAGATAGACCCTGTCGGCCCCTCAGGCGAGATAATCATAGATTATTCCGTTTACGACGCGATCCTGGCAGGCTTTGGGAAGGTCGTTTTCATCATCCGCCGCGACATCGAGCAGGACTTCAAGTCGGCAATCGGCTCGCACTTCGAGGGCCGGATACCGGTCGAGTACGTGTTCCAGGAGTTGAACAAGCTGCCGGCCGGCTTTCAGCCGCCGGCCGATCGCACGAAACCATGGGGCACGGGACACGCGATCCTGTGCTGCAAGGACAAGGTCAAGGAGCCGTTTGCAGTGATCAACGCGGACGATTTCTACGGCCAGGAATCCTATGCCATCATCAGCCGCCATCTCTCGGAACTGAGCGCGTCCAGCACGGATTACTGCATGGTCGGCTACGCGATCAGGAACACGCTTTCGGATCACGGCTCGGTAACGCGCGGAATCTGCGAGCTTGATTCCAGGGGCAATCTGAAAAGCGTAGTCGAGCGGTTCAAGATCGAAAAGACCGCCGCGGGCGCGCGCTTCGCCGACGAGCGCGGCGTGTGGCAGCCGCTCACGGGCGACGAGATCGCCTCGATGAACATGTTCGGATTTTCGCCGGCCGTCTTCCGGGAACTCGAACGCATGTTTCCCGAGTTCCTGAGCGCGAACATGCGGAACCTGAAGTCGGAGTTCCTTCTGCCCTCGCTGGCGGACCGGATGATCAAGGACGGGCTCTGCGCGCTCAAGGTGCTGCGCACATCCGAGCGGTGGTTCGGGGTGACTTACAAGGAAGACAAGCCCGAGGTCATTGCCAATGTCCGCAAGCTCGTGGACGCCGGCAAGTATCCGCGCAAGCTCTGGACCTGATCATTGGCCGTTGTTGCCGGCCGGAGGAGCCGGGCAGGGTGGGCGGGCGCGGCATCGGAACTGAACCTGGATGCCGGCTCCAGGAAGGCGACGTCGAGAAAAAATGTCCGGCGCCCGGCGGCGCGCAGCGCAACCGCGCCATCCCGGATTGCCGTTCCCTGCCCGGCGACCAGCCGGAGCACGCGCGCATTGTAGGCTTCCACGGCGACTGCTTTGCCCGGCTTCCCCCTTTTGTCACAGGTAGTGAATGCGGCCCCGGTTTTCATCGAGGAGGCGGGCGTTGTAGGCGTCGCCGCCGTCGCGGTTGGCGCTCATGAACACCGGCGGCTCGATTCCGCGTTGAACCAGCAATGCCACGGTCTCGGCGACCATGGCGTTGACGATCGCGCAGCCCGTGACCGTTGAAAGCGGCGCCACCTTTTCAGAAAAGCCCTTGACCGCCACGGCGGCGTCGCCGTATGGCGCGCAGTTGTCCACTATGATTTCACAGAAGTCGGGCAGCTTTTTCCCCGATGGGTGGCGGCTCGTGACGCGGCTGCAATAGTCCTTTGAAACGATTCCTATCGTCTTCAGTCCCTTGTCTTTGGCCGCGATGGCCATGTCGATGATGACCGCGTTCCGGCCGGAAACCGAGGTCAGGATCAGCACGTCGCCGGCTTTGACGGCCGCGCCCGCCAGGAGCTCGGCGCCCAGCCCCGGCACGCGTTCGAGCCGGGACGTGAGGGTCAGAGGGCGGACGGACAGGTTCATGCCGTGCGGATAAATCGGGTTGACCAGCATGAGCCCGCCGGCGCGGTACACCATTTCCTCGGTCAGGATGAAAGAATGGCTCGCGCCGAACGAATAGAGGCTCCTTCCGGAAACGATCGCATCGGCAAGCAGCCCGGAAGCGGACCGGATGGCGTCCGCCTGGGTGTCGCGAACGTTCTGCAGCGCCCGGAGCGCCTGCTCGAAATATGATGCGGCTGACATGTCAGTACCCCCGCTCGTTGTATTGCCTCACGGTGTTCGCATGCGCGTCTTGGCCGCCCTCGCGGTTGATGCTCATGTAAACGGCCGCCGGCGTTCCGGCTTGCGCCATGCGGCGGATCACGGTCTCCCATAGCATCCAGCCGAGAAAATCCATTGCAATTCCGGACACCGGCAGGAGGCTGGCTTCGTAGCCGGGCAGGTCAACGGCCCCGTCGCCATAGGGCGCGCAGCAGTCCAGGGCCACGTCGGCCGCTTCGAACAGGCGCTTGCCCGAGGGATGAAGGGAGTTCACCCTGGCCGTGTAATCCATGGAAGTCAGCGCGATAGTGAATACGCCCAGCTCCCGGCAGGTCAGGGCGAGCTGGACCGGTTCGATATTGCGCCCCGAGACCGAGCTCAGGACCATGACGTCGCCGGCGCGGATGTTGCCCGCCTTCAGCGCGTAGCGCGCCGATTCCCGTACCGCGTCGAACGGCTCGCCGCGGGGCCGGTCTTTGAGGCACTCCGGGACGGGCGCCTGCACGTTCAGGGCGTAAGTGAACTTCTGGACGGCGGCCAGGCCGCCGGCGCGGTGAATCCAGTCGCCCTCGATGCCGTGGCCGATGTTGTGGCAGTAGACAACGCCCCTGTTCGCCAGGGCGTGGACCACCATGTCCGCTGCCTTTCCGATGGCCGGCATTTGCGTTTGTTCAATGCGGTCGATCACTTTCCGTATGGCGCGCGGGTATTCAAGCGTCATGTCGTTCTCCTGTTTGCGGTTTGCCCTTCAGGCGTATCAGCGGTTCCGAGGTTTGGATCATGCGTTCGCGAAGCACGGCCTGGTCAATGCTGGTGAAGGCTTTCAGGGCGTGCAGCGCGAACCCGAGAACGGGCGGGTGGCGGAGCAGCGCGGGCCGGAAACGCGGGGCGAAAGCGAGCGCGCCCCTGCAGACGCGTTCCCAGAATATACGGGAATTGGCGGCAACGCCGCCCATGCCTGCCAGGAGGCATGGCTTGTCGGCGATTTTCAGGCGGTCGGAAGCGTCGCGGATCGTTTCGACGATCGAGTCCGCGGCCTGCTCGATGATGCCCCGGGAAATGGCGTCCCCGGCTTCCGCTTCGCGGTCGACAAAGCGCGCCAGGGCGGCTATTTCCGTGCGCTCCGTCGTTGAGAGCGAGAATTCGACGAGGTTGTCCTTCTTGTACATAATGCGGACCACCCCGGGCAGTATCCGCTCAAGCGACGTCTGGTGGCGCGGATGCCAGCCGCTTTTCGCGGCGGCCTGCAGGGCCATGCGCCCTATCTGGTACGCGCTGCCGTAATCGCCCAGGATCGGGCCAAGCCCGTCGAGCCGGAGCTCCTCGCCGTTTTCCGTCCTGCAATACACGACCGCTCCGGTTCCGGCAAGGACGGATATTCCATATTCCTCCCCGTTCATGACCAGCGCCGGCATCTGTTCCGAGGCCGGGTGCCCGATCAGCCTGGCGGTGTGCGCGCCAAGAAACTCGAAAACGGCGCTGTTCGTGAGCTTGCGCTGGTTTGCCAGGGGGCCGGACGACTGCCGCATCCATGCCGGCGGCTCGATGTGCGACCCGAAGTGCAGGACGTCGAAATGCCGCCCGTCCAGCGCTGCCTGGAGAACCGCGCAGATGTTCGCGGCGTCCCGGCCGCTGCCGCCGTTGCTGGCGCCGGTGGCCGGATCGAGGCAGTCGTAGTGCCCCCAAGCGAGCGCCTCGCCCTCCTCGTTGACGAGCAGGGCGTCGCACTTGGTTCCGCCGACATCGAGACCGAGAGCGTGCTGCACGGGGATTCGCCTTTCAAACGTCTTCGATGGCCGCGCTCCGGAGCGCCTCGCGCCCTGAACAGCACCGGCGCATTAGTCGCCGCGCCGCCTGGATGCCGGGCCGGCCCGCGGCAAGCCGCGCGTGTTTCCGGGTCGAGACAGCACACACTACAGGAAGCGGCGCGCGCTGAAAAGCAGGAAAAAACGTCCGATGTTCCGGAAAACCGGCATGTCATTCTTCTGGCTGGAGAACGGGCGAATCCGCGGGATGCTTTCGCCGCTTTTACGGCGCGGCCGTTCCGGGGCGCCAAGTTCGCCCAATTTGCCGCTTGGCTTGAAAGGAGCGAAATGCTACAAGAAGGTTTCATTTCCGGACAAGACGCGGAGGCAGCTTGATGTTCATTTCCCGGGGCCATGGATGGGCGGTCATATTCCTTGCCGCGTTTTCGGCAGCGTATCTCTGCGCCAGAGCGGAGATCCCGCCTGACGCCGGCGAGCCCGACCCCGACGCGCCGGACGCCGATCCCGCGGCGGCTTCGACGAACGAGCTTGCCGAAACGAACATAGTGCCGGTCCAGGTTATTGCCGACAGCCTGGAGTTCGATTCCCAGAAGAACCTTGTCATCGGAACGGGCCGCGCCAAGGCCTCGCGCGAAAAGGATACGCTGCGCGCGGACTTCATCACGGTTGACCTGGACACGCACGACGCCTGGGCCCGGGGCCATGTCACGTTTGAGAGCGAGAGCGACCAGTGGGTGGGGGAGAAACTGCATTACAACTTCCTGACCAAGCGCGGGGACTTCGGCGACTTCGAGTCGTTCTTCGCCCCGTTCTTCATCCGGGCAAAGACGTCCAAGCGCATTTCCGACTCCGAATTCCAGTTCAAGAACGCGATCTTCACAACGTGCGAGGGCGACCGGCCGGCGGCGCATTTCACAGCCCGGTCGGTCCGCCTGATACCGGGCCGGCACATA
This sequence comes from Lentisphaerota bacterium, assembly GCA_012514555.1. Lineage (GTDB taxonomy): Bacteria > Verrucomicrobiota > Kiritimatiellia > JAAZAB01 > JAAZAB01 > JAAZAB01. The sequence continues at coordinate 16,076 of JAAZAB010000226.1, read as the reverse complement.
TATGCAAAGCACGTGTTCCTGTACATTGGCGCTGTTCCGGTAATGTATTTCCCGTACTGGGCTCAGAATATCGGCGATCCCAACTTTTTCAGCTTCATGCCGGGATACAGCCGGCGCATGGGCCCTTTCCTTCTCACCGCGTTCAACTACCGCCTGAGCCGCAACATCGAGGCGTCGACGCATTTTGATTTCCGCGGCCGCCGCGGGGTGGCCGTCGGACAGGACGTGCTATGGTCGGCAAGCGGCAACTCGAAGGGCCTTTCCACCGAGATTTTCCAGGACCACGACGATGACGACTGGTTCATTGGCAAGGGCTTTCCCGCGGTCCGCCGGAGCGTGGACGACTACGACCCCTGGTTCGGCGACGCCGTCGCCTATTACGCCAATGACAAGAATCCGGACGAGGACGACCCGGCCCTGTCGGACATTTCGAACGACCGGTTCCGGCTGCGCCTTTACAACAGCAGCGCATTCACCAATGACAACTATTTTCTCGCCCAGGCCAGCTACGCCAGCGACCGGGAGTTCATCGAGCAGTATTTCCGGGACGAGTACCAAGCCGACCCCGAACCGAACAATTACATGGTGCTGATGCACAGGGGCGACCAGTACACCGCGAGCGTCAAGGTTGAACGGCACCTGAGCGACTTCTATGAAACCATTGACCGCCTGCCGGAGCTTTCGCTGGACGTGGCCCGCACCGAGCTCTTCGAAAGTCCTTTCTACTACGAGGGCAAGACGTCCGGGGGATACATGCAGCGCTTCAACCCGACCTCCACCAACTACACCGCGCCGGCCTTCCTCTCGGACATCCCCGAATATTCCGATACCAACAGGACGTCGCTGGGCCGTTTCGACTCGATGAACATGCTGTATTTTTCAAAAAAGTACTTCGGGTTCCTGAACCTGACCCCGCGCGCGGGCTACCGCGGGACCTGGTATTCGAAGACCAAGGAGGACCGGCACCGTGTCACTGAAACCCGGTACGTGAATACCAACGGCATCGAGGTTGTCAGGATCGTGACCAACCGTTTTTCCATCGAGAGCGGGGGCGACTGGCGCTCGCTCTTCGAGCTGGGCGCGGAGGCCTCGATGAAGGCCTTCAAGGTTTGGGAGACGCGCCCCGGCCCCGTGATCAACGACATCAGGCACATCGTCGAGCCGTACGTGAACTACACTTATGTGCCCGAGCCCAACGTGGCGCCCTCCAACCTGTTCCAGTTTGACGAGGTGGACGAACTGGACAAGTACAACGGGATCACGATCGGGGTGCGGAACAAACTGCAGACCAAGCACACGAACATCTACGACCTGGTCTACCTCGACGTCTGGACCGCCTACATGGTTGACCCCGATCCCGGGCAGAACGACTTCACGAACATTTTCTTCAAGGCTGAATCGCGCCCGTTCGACGACGTCGAACTGCGCATCGACGGGTCGTTCAACCAGTACGAATCCCTGCTGGAGAAGCTGAACACGCGCGTCAAGCTTCTGGGCTCGGCCTGGCGGTTCGACATCGAGCACAGGTACAGGGTTTCCAACAGCAGCCATCTTTCGGGCCGGCTGCTCCTGTCGCCGGGCTCAAAGTGGGCCTTTCAGCTTTACGGGTCGTACCAGTTCGAAGACGGGTATGTTGAGCAATACGGCGGCTGGCTGCAGCGCAACATGGGATGTCTCGCCGGGCGGCTCGGCTACGACTGGGAGGACGATGACTACACCGTCTGGGTACAGTTCTGGTTCTCGGACTTCCCGCGGGTGATTTTCGACGTGGGCGCCTGAGCGTGCGCCGGGGCATGGCCAGGGGCGCCCCGCTTTATCCCGCAAAATCCGGGGTTGCGCGCTGTCCCGCCGCGCCGGGCGCGATGCGCGCCCGCCGGCCCGCGGCGCATGGAGTTGACGAATGGACCCTGCCCTTATTTTCGGCCATGACGGCGAGGAGCGCCTCGTCGCCGTCGAGGTCCTGGAGGACGTTGAGGGCGGCGACAATGTCGCGGCTTTTTTCCGCGGCGGCGGAGGCGTGTCCCGCCGCGATTTCCGCTTAGATCCTTTCCTGATCCTGGAATCGCCGAGCCTTCTTGACGGGGGGCCCAAGCCTTCACGGGTCGAGGATCTTTCCGGGCCGGGCCGCTATCGAGCCCTGGCGTTCTATCCTTCGTGGAAAAGCCTGCAGCATGCCAGGACATGGCTCTCGAAGCGCTCCGGATCCCGCGGCGGCGAGGCCGGCGGCCCGTTCCTGCAGGTCAACGACCCCGGGCAGCAGGCGCTCATGCTCACCGGCCGGACCCTTTTCAAGGGCATGGCGTTCGAGGACGTGCGGCGCATGCAGGTTGACATCGAGACTCACACCGCGCCCGGGTTCGAGTTCTGCAACCCTGAGCGGGAGTCGGACCGGATCATAATAATCGCCCTCTCCGACAGCGAGGGGTGGACTGAAATCATGGAGGAGCGCTCCGGCGACGAGGCGCGCCTGCTGCGGAGGTTTGCGGAAGCGGTGCGCGCGCGCGACCCGGATGTCATCGAAGGCCACAACATCTTCAAGTTCGACCTGCCCTACCTGGCCGCGCGCGCGCGCCGGCACCGCGTGAAACTCGCTCTCGGGCGCGACGGGAGCGCAATGACCAGCCGCGCCAGCAGGTTCACGGCCGGGGACCGGACAATTCCGTATCCCAGGTTCGAGGTGTTCGGCCGGCACATCGTGGACACCTTCTTCCTGGTCCAGCTCTACGACGTTGCCACGCGCTCGCTTGACAGCTACGGGCTCAAGCAGGCGGCCGCTCATTTCAAGCTCTCCGCTCCCGGCCGGACCCACATCGAGGGCTCGGAGATAGCAGGCGAATACGCGCGCGATCCCGGGCGCGTGCTGCGCTACGCCGGGGACGACGTGAGGGAAACCCGGCTCCTCAGCGACGTGCTGTCGCGCACCTATTTCGCCCAGACCCAGATGCTGCCCATGACCTTTCAGTCCGTCTGCGTGCGCGGGAACGCGGGAAAGATCGACGCGCTCATGCTCCGGGAATACCTGCGCCGGCGCCACGCGGTCCCGAGCCCGGGCGCCGCGAGCCAGTTCGCCGGCGGCGCCACGGAGGTCTTCGTCCGCGGCGTCGTGCGCAACGTGCATCACTGCGACGTGCGCTCCCTGTACCCCTCGCTCATGCTGGCCCGCCGGATAGCGCCCGCGGGCGACGACCTGGGCGTTTTCCTGCAGCTGCTCGAGTTCCTGCGCTCCTTCAGGCTGGACGCCAAAAAGCGCATGGCCGGGGCCGCGGACGACGCCGCCCGGCGGCACTGGGAGTCGCTCCAGGCCGCCTTCAAGATTCTCATCAACTCGTTCTACGGCTATCTCGGCTTCGCGCAGGCGCTCTTCAACGATTTTGACGCGGCCGCCAGGGTCACCGCCGGGGGGCGCGCGCTCATGGCGGACATGCTCGAATGGCTCCGGGCTCATGGCGCCACGCCGATCGAGCTGGACACGGACGGCATTTACTTTGTCCCGCCCGCGTTCGGCCCGGACGGCGGGCGCGACAGGTTCCGCCGCGGGTTCGAGGCCTCGCTGCCGCCCGGTATCGAGGTGGAATTCGACGGCGAATACGAGTCCATGTTCAGCTACAAGATGAAGAACTACGCCCTGCTGGAGCCGGGCGGGGGCGTGATAGTCCGAGGCGCGGCGCTCAAGTCGCGTGGGCTCGAGCCGTACCTCCGCGCCCTGCTGAACGAGTACGTGCGGCTCAAGCTGAACGGGCGCGAGGCCGAGGCGCCCGCGCTCTTCGAGCGCTACGAGCAGTGCGTGCGCGGCCGCTCGTGGCCCATAAGGATGCTGGCCAAAACCGAGACGCTCCGCGATGCGCCCGCCGCCTACGCCGCCAAGGTCGGCGGCAGCGGGCGCGGACGCAACGCAGCCTACGAGCTGGCGCTCAAGTCGGGCCGTGACTACCAGGCCGGGGACCAGGTGTCGTATTACATCGCCGGCGACAAAAAATCCGTGGCTGCCCACTCCGCTGCGCGCCTGGTCGCGGAATGGGACCCGGCCGCACGGGATGAGAACGTGGAATATTACGCCGCCAAGATAAAGGCGCTTGCCCGCCGGCTCGAGGCCGGCGGCGAGGGCGACGACGGAGCGGACGGCGAATCTGAAGGAGGCTGACAATGACAAGCGATGCGCGCGGGTTTTCGCTGATAGAAATTCTGGTTGTAGTGCTCATCATCTCCATCCTAGCGGGCGTGGTGGGCGTAAGCGTCTACCGGCACCCGGCCGCGGCCAAGAAGACGGCCGCCCGCATGATGATCCAGAACTTCGAGAGCGCGCTAAAGATATACAAGGTGGAGCAGGACCGGTTCCCGACGCAGGAGCAGGGCCTTGAGGCGCTGTGCGTCAAGCCCTCGGCCCCGCCGGTTCCCGAAAACTACCCGCCCGAGGGATACCTGGACAGCCGGAAGCTTCCGCTCGACCCTTGGGGCAAGCCCTACGTCTACCTTGCGCCCGGCCGGAACCAGGCGCCCTACGAGGTCATCTGCTATGGCGCCGACGGCGAGGAAGGCGGCGAGGGCGACGACGCCGATTTGTCGAGCGACGACATTTGACGCAGCCGGGCGCCGCTCCGGGGAGGCTTGATGTTGTACGACGCGGACCGGGGATTCACCCTGATCGAGGTGCTGGCCAGCCTGGCGATCCTGGCGCTGGTCGCCTCCGTGGCCGTTCGCAGCCAGCTGCTTACGCTCGGAATCGAGGAGCGGCTGCGCCGCATGCCCGATATGCGCCTGGCCGTCCGTATTGTCTCGGCCAGGAATGCCGCCGGCCCGGGGACCAACCGGGAAAGCGCCTATCCGGCCGGGATATCCGTGAAAACCAATCTTGTCGAGACGGTCGAAGGCACCAACCGGGTTTCCTGGACGGCCTGGTCAATCGCCGCGGGCGGGGCGCCCGGCGCCGAAAGCCGCTTGTTCACCGTCCGCGAACAGCCCGCCGCCAGGCCGTAGTCGGCCTGCCTGCCTGCCGCTCGTCGGCCTCCGATGAACCCGCAAAATCCGGGATGAAACCCGGAGCGCCCGCTTCCGCAATCAGGCCGCGGGCGGGAGCGGCGGCGGCAGGTTGCGGCCCGGCACCAGGTTCAGGATCAGGGCCCCGAGCCCCGCGAGGGTCGAGAACGCCTGCACGAACAGCCCGAGCCCCGGCACATTCGCGCCCAGGTAGAGCAGCAGCATGCCTGCCGCGCAGGCGCCGAACAACCCGCCGAAGGATCCGAACGCCGGCCTGCGCAGCACCGCCAGCCCGAGCGCGGCGCCGGAGAAAATCTTGCCGAGGTACAGCAGTATCCACGCCGCCGCCAGGCACACTCCGGCAAGCTGGATGCCGATTACGGAGAAGGCCGCGAACACGGCGGTCAGCACGAGCATGGCGATGCCGACAAAGCCCGCCAGGAGGCATTTCCAGAACGCCCTGCGCACGTCGAGCGCGGCCGCGGCGGACGGCCGGGTGAACAGGCGCAGGAACACGAGCGCCGTCAGCAGCGCGCCGCAGTAGAGCCACGATTCCGCGAGCAGGTTTGACATGGCGAGCGGGCCGGCGTCCGGCTTTCCTCCTGCGGCCTCCCGCGCGCTCCGGACCAGGGAACCGTGCAGCACCACGTTCCGGTCCAGGATGAGCTCCGAGGGGGACGCGTACACAAGGTCGCCTGCGATTTCGGTTCCCGGCAGGAGCACGATCTCCCCGGCTGTGATGCGCACGTCGCCGAGGAACAGCCCCGAGAGCGTCGCGGACATTCCGATGAACGTAACGTCGTCCTCGCAGCGGCCCTCGCAGATCATGGCTTCGCCCAGGATGATGGCGGGGCCGCCGAGGCAGCCGTTGGTTGCGATCGTTACCGTGGTCCCGGCGAGCAGAGCGCCGTTGTGGATGGTGCCGCTCACGCTCAGCGCCTGGGCGAAGAGCCGCGCGTGGTCGAACACCGTTCCGGACAGCTCAAGATCCTCCGCGAAGCCCCAAACATCATTTTCGAACGTGCCCGCGAGCAGCGCCTTGGAACCCGCCTCGCCGCCGTCGACAAGGGAGCTTTGAGTCGCAATGAAGAAGAAGTCGTCGCGCATGGTTCCGCGCACGTCCACGCTCTTGGCGGCAAGCCACAGCGCCCCGCCTACCGACCCGTCTTCGGCCAGGACGAAGCTGTTGGTCTGGAGCGCACTGTCGCCGCGGGCGGCGGGGCACAATCCGAGGAGTGCTGCGGCGCAGAGCGCGGCGAGGCCGGAATGGCCGGCGGCTGTTGAAAAGCGTCGTTTTTTCATGGCATGCTGTTCCTTGGTTGTCAGGCGCCCCGGCCGTCGGCGTTAAGCGTCATGGTCACCCGGTTCCCGTTTTCGACGCGCGCGCAGGCGATGTCGTGCGCGATTCCGCGCAGGATGGTCAGCCCCAGGCCGTCGCCCGCGCAGGCGTCATCCAGGAAATTGCCGGCCGGGTTCGGGTCATCGAAGCGCAGCGTCACGGCCCCTGTTTTTTCCGAGTACGATATGGTCAGCGTGACCCCGGCGCGGCCAGGCCTCGAGAAATAGAGCGCAAGCGCCTCCTCGACCGCCAGAAGGGTGCGGCTGGCCGTCTCCTTGCCGAAGAAGTGCTTTTCGCAAAAGGCTTCTATCCCGGCGTTCAGCGCGTAAACGTCGTAATCGGGGCCGTCAATCAAGCGGGTGCAGCTCCTGAGGCGGTTGATGAAGGCGCGCGTCTTTTCACGCACGGGCTCGTCCATGATGCGTTCCGGCGTTCCGGATTCGTATACGACGCCCTCGTCCATGAACAGGACGCGGCTAGAGACGTCCCGCGCGAAGTCCAGCTCGTGGGTGACGATCACCATTGTCATGCCGTCCCGGGCCAGGCGGCGGATGACCCCGAGCACCTCGCTGGTCATGGTCGGGTCGAGCGCGGAGGTCGGCTCGTCGAAAAGGATCGCCTCGGGATCCATGGACAGGCAGCGCGCAATCGCCGCGCGCTGCTTCTGGCCGCCGGACAGCGTGCCGGGCATGCTCGCGGCCTTGTCGGCCAGGCCGACCGCCTTCAGCAGCTCCATGCCGCGAGCTTCCGCGGCGCGGCGCGCCTTTCCCAGGATTTTAACCGGGCCGACGACCGCGTTTTCGATCACGCTGAGATGGGCGAAGAGATGAAAGGATTGAAACACCATTCCGACCTTCCGTCGGACCCAGGCCTTGTCGGCGCCCGGCGCGAGAATGTCCCGGCCGCCGATCATGATTTCCCCGCCGTCCGGGCGCTCGAGCAGGTTGATGCAGCGAAGCATGGTGCTTTTTCCCGACCCCGAAGGTCCGATCACGGAGACGACTTCCCCGCGGCCGATGGTTTCCGTGATGCCGTTCAGGACGCGGTCCCGGCCGAATGACTTTGTCAGATTTCTGATTTCGATCATGGGTTCAGTTCCGCCGCCCCGCGCGCCCGGAAACAATGCGCGCCTCGATCAAGGTCAGCGCGGCCAGCAGGAGCCACGAAATGAGGAAATAAAGCACGGCCACCATTACCAGAGGAAAGAAAGCGTCGAAGGTGCGGCTGCGGATGATGTCCGCCGTTCGCGTAAGGTCCTGCACCGCAATGTAGCCCACGATTGACGTGATCTTGACCAGGGATATCACTTCGCCCTTGTACACGGGGAATATGAACCGGAGCGCCTGGGGCGCCACGACGTGCGCAAAAGTCTGGATCTCGGTGAAGCCCAGGGCCAGTCCAGCCTCGGTCTGCCCGCGGTCGACGCTTTCGATTCCGGCCCTGTACATTTCCGAGACATAGGCCCCGAAATTCATGCCGAATGCCGCGATGGCCACGTACACGGGGTCAATGTCCACCGAGGCGAACACGACGTAGAAGCAAATCATCAGGATGACCAGGAGCGGAACGCCGCGCATTACGGAGATGAACGCCCTTGCGGGCACGGACAGCCATGCGGAGCGCGACATCCGCATGCCGCAGATCAGCGCTCCCAGCGCGGTGCCCAGCAGGATCGAGCAGGCCGAAATTTTAGCCGTTGTCCTGACGCCCGCAAGGATCAGAAGGTATCGCTTCTCCTGGAGCACGTTGCGGTGAAAACCCTCGGCGATCCTGCCGAGCGCGGCGCAGCGGCGCGCGGCGGGGCCGGCTTCCGCGCCGGCCGCTGCATCCGCGGGCAAAGCCGATGCCGCCGCGCCCTGCAACAGCAGGACGGCGGCCGACAGCGCTGGGAGAATGCGTTTCATCAAAGGCAGGCGGGCGTCATTCCCGCACCAGCGCCGCTATTCCGCCCGTGTAGTAGGGCTCTGAAAAAAGGACTCGCTCCGCGCGCTCGGGCGTGATCGTGATGCAGGCCCCGATTACGTCCACCTTGCCCGACACGAGCGCGGGAATCATGCCGCCGAAATCCATGTCCACCACTTCCAGCTTCATGCCGAGCTTGCGGGCGACGTGGTGCGCCAGCTCTATGTCGAATCCGACCACGCTGCGGCTGGCGTCCACGAAGGAAAAAGGCTCCGTCACCGCGGAGGTGCCCATGCGCAGCGTCCCGTTTGTGCCGCCGGTCTCGATTTCCGGCATCGGGTGGGGGGCGCCTTTTTCCGGGAACCAGCGCGCGCGCATCGCCGCAAACTCGCCCCCCGCCTTCAGCTCCTCCAGCACCTCGTCGATCGCCCGCTTCAGCTTCGAATCTTCAAGCCGTACGGCGAACCCGTAGTTGTCCACGGTGATCATTCCGGGAAGCACCTTGAGCCCGGGGTTTTTGGCGGCAAAGTTCCGGAGGATCGGCTCGTCGTACGCCGCCGCGTCCGCCTTGCCGGAACGAACGGCAATGCAGGCATCCAGGACGCTGTTGAAGTATTTGAACCGGGCGTTGGGAAAGCGCGAAAGAACGAGCTTGTCCGCCACGGTGCCGCTCGGCACGGCAAACTCCCTGTCGCCGAGTTGCTCGATGTCCTTTACGCGCTCGCGGCCGGCGCAGCCGGAAAAGAGCAGGAGCGCGAGCGGGAGCAGCAGAGCGGCGCGGCCGGGCGCGGCCTTTGAAATATCCGTAAGTTTCACTTTTTTCCCCTCCAGCGGTTTGCGTTCATCGGGCGGCGGGCGGCCGGACGCGGACTGACGCCCGGGTTCCCGCTGCAATGCGGATTAAACTACACCAACGGCGCAGGCTTGTCCAGCGCCCGCGCGACGTTCCCCGGCCGCCCTGCCGCGAGTCAAGAAAGCCGCAAGGCCGGCTCGCGGGGACGCTCGCCCCGCATGGGGAATGCGGCGCGCGGTTGAGCATCAGCGCCGGGCTCCGCCCGGCAACGGGAAAAGATCGGCGTTTACATTCGCGGCAAAACATGGATAATTCGTTTTCTTTGCCTGCAACCCCGGCCCCGGCCAGAAATCCCGGCGGTTCGCGGCAGCGGCGTCCGGGAGGAAAGTCAAATGTCTTACGAAGTACTGGCCCGCAAATGGCGGCCCCGGCAATTCGACGATGTTGTCGGGCAGGATCATGTCACGCGCACGCTGAAGAACGCCCTGGCCGCCAACCGTGTCGCCCACGCGTACCTGTTTGTCGGGCCGCGCGGCATCGGGAAAACATCCATCGCCCGGATATTCGCCAAGGCGCTCAACTGCGCGAAGGGCCCCACGCCCAGCCCCTGCGACAAGTGTTCATCCTGCCTGGAAATAACCGCCGGAACCAGCCTGGACGTGATAGAAATTGACGCGGCTTCCAACCGTGGCATAGACGACGTGCGCGCGCTGCGGGACGGCGTGAAATACATGCCCTCCGGAAGGTTCAAGATATACATCATAGACGAGGTTCACGGGCTCACCGGCGAGTCGTTCAACGCTCTGCTCAAGACGCTCGAGGAGCCGCCGGCGCACGTGAAGTTTTTCTTTGCCACGACCGAGCCGCACAAGGTCCCCGCGACGATCCTGTCCCGCTGCCAGCGTTTTGAGCTGCGCCGTATTTCGCAGTCCAACATCATCGCGCACCTCGGGAAGATTGCCGCGGCAGAGGCGATCGAGATCGAGCGCGGCGCGCTGGAGGCGGTGGCGCGCGCGTCGGAAGGCGGCATGCGCGACGCCGAGTCCGCCCTGGACCAGTTGATCGCGTTCCAGGGCAAAACGATCAGCGAAGGGGACGTGCTGTCCGTTTTCGGGCTGGTGCCGCGAAGCGCGCTCCTGGAGCTGTCCGGCGCCCTGCTGCGCGGGGACGTGCCGCGGGCGGTGGAGATTGTCGAGGACCTGGATCGGAACGGGAAGAACCTGCAGCAGCTCCTGGTGGAGCTGCTGGAGCATTTCCGCGACCTGCTGGTGACGATGTACATGAATGACGGCGCCGTGGATTCGGAGGTGCCGGTAGAGAGCCTGCCGGCGCTGAAGGAGCAGGCGGCTGCCGCTGCGCCGGACAGGGTTCTGCGGATAACGGAGATTCTAACGGAGACGATGGACCGCCTGCAGTATGCGCTTTCGCGCAAGACGATGCTGGAAACGGCCCTGATCCGCTGCGCCCGCGCCGCGAGCGTCGTGGGCATAGACGAGCTGATAGACCGGGTGCGGCTGCTGCAGGAGCGAGCCGGCGGGGCCGCGGCTGCGCCCTCGTCCCCTTCGCGCGAAGACTCCGCCAGCCAGCCGGCGCTGCAGTTTGAGTCTGCGCCTGCGCCTGCGCTGTCCGGGCCGGAGCCGCTGCGGGTGGGCGGGGGCGAGAGCGAGCTGGAGAAGCTGCGGGCAGCCTGGCACGACGTGCTCGACCGCGTGGGCAGGACGGTCACGCTGGCGAAGGGCCACCTGGTTCCCGCGCAGCCGGTGGAGGTTGGCTCAGACCGGGTGGTGGTGGAGTTCCCCCCGGAGTTCGAGGAAAATTTGAAGCTTGTCAGCCAGCCCCGGACGCATACGGCTCTGCAGCATATCCTCGGCGAAATGCTGAAGCGGAAAGTCGCGCTGGAGCTGCGGGTCGGCCCGGCCCTGGCTCCGGCCGGAGCGCCGGCCGCGCCTGAGCCGGCCCCGGGGCAGGCGCGGAAAGACGATCCGCCGCCGGTCGAAAAGAAATCCTCCAGGAGCCGGTGGGCCAAGGACAAGTCGGTTCGGAACGTGATTGACGGCTTTGGCGGGACAATACTCGAAATCAAGGAATAGGAGGCTGGGAATGGGGCTTAAAGACATGTTTTCCATGATGAAGGACGCCGCGGCCATGCAGAAGAACATGAAGCGGATTCAGGCCGCCCTGCGCCAGAAGACCGTGGAATACAAGGCCGGCCAGGTCACGGTGGTTGCGCGGGGCGACGCAACCATAGCCTCGATCAAGATAGACCCTTCCATAATAGACCCGGCGAAGCCGGCGGTCCTTGAAAAGGCCGTTCAGCAGGCCGTGGAAGGCGCTCTTCTCGCGGCCCAGCGCGCGAGCGGGGAGGAAGTGAAAAAGCTCGCGGCCGAAATGGGCCTGCCCCCGGGGCTGGCCGGCGGTTAGTAAGGACGGCGCATGGCCGACGCATTCGAGAGGCTGATCGGCGCGCTTGCGCGCCTGCCGGGGGTGGGGCGCCGCTCCGCCGAACGCATGGCGCTTCGGCTCGTGGTGAAGAAGGCCACCCTCCTCAAGGAGCTTCAGGCCGCGCTGCTCGACGCTGACGGGTCGCTGGTCTGCTGTTCCGTCTGCGGCGCGATCACGCGGTCGGATTCCGACCCCTGCCGCATCTGCACCGATCCCGGGCGCACGTCCCGCGTGCTGTGCCTGGTGGAGGACCCCGGCGACATCCTGCTCATCGAGAAGGCTGGCGTGTTCCGCGGCCGGTACCATTCGCTCATGGGCAGGCTTTCGCCCATGAACGGCATTGGCGTGGCCGAGCTTCGAATCGAGCCGCTGGTAAGGCGCATCCGGAGCGAGGGCGTGGAGGAGCTCCTGCTGGCCCTCAATTCCGGCGTGGAGAGCGACGCCACCGGCGCGTTCATCCGGGACCGGGTGGGCGCCCCTGGCCTGCGCATTTCGAGGCTGGCTCACGGGCTGCCGGTCGGCAGCGGGGTGTCCTACCTGGACTCTGTCACTCTTGGGCGCGCAATAGAGGGGCGCCAGGCAATTTGAGGGCGAATGCAGGCGATCATTCTTTCGGTTGGCGACGAGTTGACGCTCGGCCAGGTTGTGGACACGAATTCGGCCTGGCTGAGCGAGCAATTGGCCGGGCTCGGCATAACGATACGCGCTCACGCGACCCTGCCCGACGAACAGTGCGCCATTGCGCGGGCGTTTGACGAGGCCTCGCGCCGCTGCGATCTGCTGGTGGCAACCGGCGGGCTGGGTCCCACCCGGGACGATCTGACCCGCCAGGCGCTTGCGCAGGCGCTTGGGTGCGAGCTGGAGATGCACGCGCCGTCCATGGAGCGGATTGAGAATCTGTTCCGCGAAAGGCGCTGGCCCATGGCGGAATCCAACCGGACGCAGGCCATGCGCCCGGTCCTGGCCGACGTGCTCGACAACCGGTGGGGCACCGCGCCGGGATTGAAGGCGCGCCTTAACGGCTGCAGGGTGTACGTGTTGCCCGGCGTGCCCGCCGAGATGAAGGCCATGTTCGACGCGCTCATCCGCCCGGAACTCGGGGCGGCCCGGGACCGGGTGATCCTCACGCGCACGCTCGGCTCTTTCGGCGCGGGCGAATCGTCGGTCGGCGAGCGTCTCGGCGGCCTGATGGACCGCGCGCGCAATCCCAAGGTCGGCACCACGGTATCCGCGGGCGTCATCTCAATCCGCGTCCGCAGCGAATTCCCGTCGCGCCCCGAGGCGGAGCGGGCGCTGGATGAGACTGTCGCCGAAGTGCGCAGCCGGCTCGGGAGCCTGGTGTTCGGCGAGGGGGACGAAACGCTCCAGGACGCCGCGGTCCGCCTCCTGCTTGCGAAAGGCAGGACGGTGGCGGTGGCGGAGAGCTGCACCGGCGGCCTGCTGGGGCAGATGCTGACGGATGTGCCCGGGGCGAGCGCGTGTTTCACAGGCGGCTGGATCGCGTATTCGAACTCGATGAAGGAGCGCGAGCTGCAAGTTCCGCACGCCCTGCTCCAAAGCTGCGGCGCGGTGAGCGGGCCGGTGGCCCGGGAAATGGCCGAAAGGGCGGCGCTGCTGAGCGGGTCCGATTACGGACTGGCCATAACCGGCATCGCGGGCCCCGGCGGCGGCTCGGCCGAAAAGCCGGTTGGCCTGGTCTGGATCGCCCTGGCGCGCGGGCCCGGCGGAACGCTGGCCGAGGAGAAGCGATTTCCGGGCGGCCGAGCCGCGGTGCGCGATCGCGCGGCCAAGTCGGCGCTGAACATGCTGCGCCTGGAGCTGATGGAGCCATGAAGCGCGTGCGCATAAGGATATCCGGCGTGGTCCAGGGCGTGGGGTTCCGGTTCTGCTGCCGGCGCGAAGCGCTCGCGCTCGGAGTGCGCGGGTGGGTGCGCAACCGGCTGGACGGCAGCGTTGAGGCGGTGGCCGAGGGCGCCGTGGGCGCGGTGGACCGGTTCGTGGACTGGTGCCGGACCGGGCCGCGGGGCGCCCGAGTGACAGGTGTGGAAGCCGTTGACGAGCCGGACGCCGGCGGCTTTGAAGCGTTTGAAATTGTGCCTTGACATCGGACTTGATCGGGGCGCCGCGGGCGCCAGGGGCCCGGCTGTCCGCCGGAAGGCTGAAATAGAGGCAGGAGGGCGCGCAGAATGCATCGCAAAGACATATATTCGGCCGAGTTCCGGAATGGAATCAGCGGGCTGCTTCACTCGGGCGTCCCTGAGCCTTTGAGCGCGGAAGACATGGCGCTCAAGCTGGGCGTCCGCCCGGGTATGCGCAAGCATCTGCGCGCCGTCCTCGAGCGCATGGTGCGTGACGGCGAGCTGGTGCGCGTGAGAAAGACGCATTTCGCGCTCGGCCGGCCGCTGGACCTGGTGACCGGAGCGATCCAGTGCACGCGCGGCGGCGACGGGTTCGTCCTGCCCTCCGACGGCTCGCCGGACGTGTTTGTGCCGAGGGGCAACCTGGGAACGGCGCTGCCGGGCGACACCGTGGTGGTGCGCCTGGACCCTGCGCCGGCCCGCGGGCGTGACGTCTCGCGGACAGGCAAGGTGATCAGGATTGCGGACCGGACGCGCAAGGCCATCGCGGGCACGCTCCGGGCGACCAGGAACTTCTTCTACGTGGCCCCGATCGATCCGGCCTACACCCAGGATTTCTATGTGCCCGACCCCAAGGACGCGAAGGTGGGCGACCGGGTCATCATCCAGTTTTCCGACTGGGAACACCGCCACGTCAATCCCGAGGCCGAGATTCTCGAGGTCATCGGCCCGGCAAGCAATCCCTCGCTGGACACCCTGACGATCATCCGGCACTACGGCTTTCCGGACAAGTTCCCCTCCGACGCCCTGCGCGAGGCCGAGCAGGCGCCGCGCCACGCGGGCGCGCCCGGCGTGCGCGCCGACTTCCGGGACCGGTTCGTCTTCACGATCGATCCGGAGACGGCCCGCGATTTCGATGACGCGATTTCCCTGGGGCGCGACGGCGACGGCAGGCGGGTGCTGGGCGTGCACATCGCGGACGTGTCGCATTTCATTCCGCCGGGCGGGCCCATGGATCGCGAGGCGCGCAGGCGCGGCAACAGCGTTTATTTTCCCGACACGGTTCTGCCCATGCTGCCCGAGCAGCTTTCAAACGGCCTGTGCAGCCTGCGCCCGAACGAGGACAGGCTGGCGTTTTCGGCGATCATCACCTTCAGCGACGCGGGCGTGCCCGTGAAGCGCGAGTTCCGCAAGAGCATCATCCGCTCGCGCCTGCGGCTCACTTACGAGCAGGCGCTTGCGGCGCTGAAGGCGCCCGAGGGCGCGGGCTGCCCGGAGGCGCGCATGGGCGCGGAGGCTGTCGCGCTGGTCAAGAGGGTGGGAGCGCTTTCGCAGCAGCTCAGGGCCAGGCGCTTTGCCGCGTCCGCGCTGGACATGGACATGCCCGAATACGAGATCGTCATGGGCGCGGACGGAATGATCTCGGAAATCCGCCAGCACCTCACCGATCCCGCCCACCAGCTCATCGAGGAATGCATGATCGCCGCCAACGAGGCCGTGGACCTTGAGCTGAGCGGCCGCGGCTACGAGCTCCTGCGCCGGGTTCACGAGCCTCCGAAGCCCGAAAAGATACGCGACCTTTCCGCCAATCTCGCCGCGCTCGGCTTCCATCCGGGCGACCTGACGAAACGCCGGGCCCTGGCGGCGTTCCTGAAATCCATAAAGGGTCACACGCTCGAGTTCGAGGCCATGCTGATGACGCTCAAGAGCATGAAGCGGGCGGTGTATTCGCCTGTTCCGGCCGGGCACTTCGGCCTTGCCAAGAGGTTTTACGCGCATTTCACATCCCCGATCCGGCGCTACCCTGACCTGGTGGTTCACCGGGTTCTGCACGCGTCGCTCGCCGCCCGCGCGAACCCGTATTCGCACTTGGACCTGGCGTCCCTGGGCCTGGCCTGCAGCCGCGCCGAGCAGGCGGCCGACCAGGCCGAGAAAGCGCTGGAGGAAATCAAGAAATACCGGTTTCTCGAGCAGCAGATCTCGCGGCACAAGCCCCTGGTCTACGACGCCACCATCATGAAAGTCATGAACTTCGGAATGTTCGTGGAGCTCAAGCAGCTGCAGATACAGGGCCTCGTTCACGTTTCGACCATGTCGCCCGGGTTCGTCCCGTTCGACGCGAAAGCCCAGGCGCTGACCGCCGGCGGCAGGCGCTACCGGTTCGGCGAAGCCGTCCGCGTCATTCCCGTGTCAGCCGATTTTGACAAGCGCCAGGTGGATTTCGTCCTGGCCGATGCGCCGCCCGCCGCCGCGGGCCGGCGCCGGGGCAGGCGAGAGAAATGATTAACCGTGCCCTTGCGCCGGACGCGGGCTGCCGCAGGCCGGCTGTCGGGGACGAGCACCTCATGATGCCATGGGAGATACTGAAATCCAGCCCGAGCTGAGCGACGCCGCACCCGCGCCTGGCGGTCCCGGCGTCCCGATCGCGCCGGCCGGGGAAACGCTTGAGGGCACGATAGAGACGATCGTGTACCGCTCCGAGGAGACCGGCTTCACGGTCTGCTCGGTCAAAACGCCCCGGCGCCGCGATGCCTGCACCCTGGTGGGC
>JAAZAB010000225.1 GCA_012514555.1 Lentisphaerota bacterium | reverse complement strand
GATTCCTCGGCGGCCGCGGTCCGGAAGGTAACCTCGGCCACGGGCAGTCCGCCCGCTTCCAGGGCGCGCGCCAGGGGCACCGCGCTTGCGGCATCTTCGAGGGCGATGACAGGCACGATGCCGTGATCATAAATCCTTTGCATTGCGTCTTTCATATCTGGGCCTCCTTGGGTTAGAACTTGTTGACCGGGCAGCGCGGCCGGCCTTTTTCAAGGGCATCAGCCACGTTTTCGGCGGCCTTGCGCTTGAGCTCGGAGAAGGACTCCTCCGAATACCAGCCCTCGTGGCCCGACACCGTGATGTTGTCGAGCGTGAGCAGCGGGCTGTCTGCGTTCACAGGCTCCCTGATGAACACGTCCAAGCCGGCGCTGTTGATCCAGCCCTCCTTGAGGGCTTTGTACAAGGCGGCCTCGTCAATGATCGGCCCGCGCGAGGTGTTGACGAGGATGGCGGTCGGCTTCATCTTCCGGAAGACGGCCTCGTTGAACAGCCCGCGGGTGTCGTCGTTGAGCGGCATGTGGATTGAGAAGAAGTCGCCCTCTTTGAGGGCTGTCTCGAAGTCCGCCTTGGCGGCGCCGGCGGCTTTGATGGCCGCCGCTTCGAGGAACGGGTCAAACACGAGCGTGCGGGCCAGTCCGAATCCCGAGAGCTTGCGGTGAAAGGCCCGGGCTATCCGGCCGAACCCGAAGAACACGAAGGTCTTGCCCGCGATCCGCCATTTCCGGCCGCCGGACTTGTAATCCCATGTTCCAGCGCGAACCAGGCGGTCGCGCAGGGCGACCTTGCGGACGCAGCTCATGAACAGGGCGAAGGCCTGGTCGGAAACATCCTCCTCGCAATAGTCGGGAACGTTCGCCACCCATATTTTCCGCGCGGTGGCCGCGGGCACGTCGACGGCGTCGTACCCCACGCCGTACCTGGAAATCACGCGGCACTTTTCGAAGCCGGCGATGAGCTCGGAGGTGATCGGCGCGAGGTTCACGATGATGCCGTCCGCGTCGCGGCAGGCAGCCTTGATCTCGGCCGGGTCCTGGCCCTTGATCTGGACCACCTTCGCCCGGATCCGGGCCAAAACCTCCTGCTCCTCACGGTAGTGGGGATAGCGGTCGTCTATGATCACAATCTTTTCGCCCATATCGCACCTTGCTGTTCGGATTGTTGAGTTTGCCGGCCTGCGCGGCAGGCGGAAAGCCAGTAAATTCTCCTTTTCAAGCGTTGCCCCGCGAAGCCGGTTACACGCCGCAGAACGAGCCGAACCCGCCGTCGATCGCTATGCTGCTGCCGGTGGTGAACGAGGCGCCGGGCGAGCAGAGATAGGCGATGGCGCCGAGCAGCTCCTCGGGCTTGCCGTACCGTCTCATCGGCGTGCCGCCGAGGATGTCCGAGCCCCGCTTTTCGGTGACCACGCCGGGCGTCTTGTTGATGAGCTCCGCGTTCTGAAGGGTCGGGAAAAAGCCCGGCCGTATCTCGTTGACGCGGATTTTCGGCGAGTGGTTGAAAGCCATGTCGGCCGCGAGCCAGCGCGTGAAATTGCTCACGCCCGCCTTTGCCGCGGAATAGGCGAGGGTCCGGGTGAGCGGGGTGTCCGCGCTCATGGAGGAGGTGTTGACTATCACGCCCTCGCCCTGCTGGATCATGACCCGGCTGAAGACCATGGACGGGATGATTGTGCCGAGGATGTTCAGCTCGAAGGCGAACTTGAGGCCTTCCACGGCAAGGTCGGGGAACGCGATGCCGTCTTCCTTCCTGGTAATGGCCTTCGGGTGGTTGCCGCCCGCGCCGTTGATGAGAATGTCCGCGCGGTTGAACCTTGCCAGGACGGCGTCCCTGGCCCTCTCGACGCTCTCCCGGCTGAGCACGTCGACTTCCACGCCGATGGCTTCGCCGCCTGCCGCGGCGATGTCATCGGCCGTCTTTTTCGCCTCGGCCAGGCGCAGGTCCAGGGCCGCTATCTTCACGCCCAGCTCGGCCAGGCCGCGCGATACGGCGCCGAACAGGACGCCGCCCGCGCCGGTCACGGCCGCCACCTTGCCCTCGAGCGAAAAGAGCGCGCGCATTTTCTCGGTTGCCTTAGGATTCATGCTTTCCCCCTTGTTTTCGAAGATCAGGGCTTCCGCCCTAGCCCCAGCGGCCCTTGACTGCGCAGCCGCTTTCGCTTGAACGGTACATGGCGGATATTATCTCCACGCACGCCAGCCCGAGCCGGCCGCCGCAGGAATACGCCGGCTGCTCGCCGGCAAGGACGCAATCCACCGCGCGGGCCAGCTCGTCCACGTAGCCGAGGTTGTGGAATTCATCCACCGCCGGCCGGGTCCAGCCGACGGTGTTGTCGGTCTTTTCAATGGCATAGGCATAGCCGGGCCTGCTGTAGACCGAGAGGCATGAGCCGAACGTCAGGTCCACCTTGATGTTGCCCTGGGCCCCGTAGATCTCCACCCGGTCATCCATGCCCCCGACCGTGATGTAATTGCCCTCGACAAACGCGTGCTGGCCGTTCGCGAATTTCATGATGCCCAGCGCGAAGTCCTCGCCGCCGTTATCCTTGTGCACGTAGTTTTCGCCCGCGCCGCCGTTGCACCTGCCGATGACCTCGACGACCGGGTTTTCGCCCTCCTCCCCGAGCAGGTGCAGTATCCAGCCGACTGGGTGAATGGCCAGGTGGATGAGGCTGCCGCCGCCGCAGGACTGCTTGCTCTTCGCGAACGGGCTGTGAGAGCCGCTGTGGCACTCCCGGGCCTTGACGTAGAAAACCTGGCCCACCCCGCCCTCCCTGATTATCTCAACGGTCCGGCGCAGGGCCGGCGCGAAAACCCAGTCCTCGCCGTAAAAGAGTTTCACGCCCTCTTTCCGGCATGTCTCGACAATTTCCCGGGCGTGTTCGGCGGTTGTCGCAAGGGGTTTTTCGCACATCACGTGCCGGCCCGCGCGCGCGGCCGCCACGGCCACGTCCCGGTGCAGGAAGTTGGGCACGCACACGGACACCAGGTCGAGCTCCTCCTTCCGCAGCATCTCGTTGTAGTCGCTGTACGCGGCGGGCACGCTCCATTTCCGCGAAAATTCCTCCAGGTTGTCTATCGCCGCAACGGCCGCAATCTCGACCTTGGGGTTCCTGCGGTAGCTGTCAGCGTGGAAATCCGCCGCGAACTTCGAGCCGACTATGCCGACGCGCACCTTGTCTTTCGCCTTCTTCTTCATGGCTCCGCCTTTCCGTGAATGTCACGGCTAGCCCTTTTCAGGGCCCGTGCTGCCGTATATTTTCTTCTGCAAAACGTCCCGCTCAAGGTTCATGAACGCGAGGGTCCGGCTGTAATTCAGAGTGGACTTTTCCATGGTCTCGCGGAACGCCTTCACGCGCGGCGCGTCCCCGGCCAGGTTCTCGGTGCGCATGAAATCCCTTACCAGCCTGTCGACGCCATCGTGGCTCACCAGCTGGTACATGCGCGTGAAATCCCGGACGCAGGCGAGGGACCTGGACAGCTTGTGGCCGGAGGGCTTCTGCGCCTGCTCGAACACGCGTTCAGCGTAGACGCCGCGATCCGCGAAATGGATTTCCGGCGTGTCGATGAACGCGTTCGCGGCCCCGCCGGCCTTGAGCAGGCGCCGGGCGGCGGCGGCGATCAGGCCGGAGGCGATTTCGTCCGTGTCGGCAATGAACGGGCCGACAAACGGCCTGATCCGGCCGGGCCGCGTCATGCAGAAGCCGCGAACGACCCCGGAGTCGTCGCGGTACACGAAGCAACCCTCGTCGCCGCCGTCCCTGAAAAGTCCCCGTATTATCTCCTCGCGCTCGATCCAGGAGGAGGCGTCGTAGCGGATCACGTCGCCAAGGTCCCCGGCCTGCATGGGCTTGATCCGGTTCTGGTCATAGGCCCGGCCATCGAACTCCTTGAGCT
>JAAZAB010000224.1 GCA_012514555.1 Lentisphaerota bacterium | reverse complement strand
GACAATGTGGAGGATATGCGCGGCGGACGTGGCGGGGGTTTTGGCCGTCCGGGAGGGTTCGGCCGGCCCGGACAGTTCCGCATCCCCATTGGGGGAAGAGCCGGTGGGGGCGGGCTTTCCACAATAGTCATCCTGGTGGTTCTGTTCTTCGCCCTCAAGGCCTGCGGCATCGATCCGCTGCAGATTCTGGCCGGGGGCGGTGGCGGGCTGTTGCCCGGCAACGGCCAGGTCACGGACTATAGCGAGCAGGGGTCCGGTGCTGCGGCCAATGACGAGATGAAGCAGTTCGTCGCCACGGTGCTTGCCGAGACGGAAGACGTGTGGAACGGCATATTCCAGGCGGAAGGGAGGACATATGAGGAGCCGACGCTTGTGCTCTTCTCGGGCGGCGTGCGTTCCGCATGCGGGTTCGCCAGTTCGGCCGCAGGCCCCTTCTATTGCCCGGGCGACAAGAAAGTCTATCTCGACACGGAGTTCTTTCACCAGCTGTCGCAACAATTCGGCGCTTCCGGCGATTTCGCGGAAGCCTATGTCATCGCGCACGAGGTAGGCCATCACGTGCAGAACCTCATCGGTGTGTTGCCTAGATTCAACCAGATGCGGCAGCAGATGAGCGAGGCTGAAGCCAACCAGATGTCCATGCGGGTGGAATTGCAGGCCGATTGCTTCGCGGGCGTCTGGGGTCACTTCACCGACCAGAAAGGCCTGTTGGAACAGGGCGATCTGGAAGAGGCGCTCAATGCCGCCCGTCAGATCGGCGATGACACGCTACAGAAGCGGATGCAGGGCTATGTCGTGCCGGAAAGTTTCAACCATGGCACGTCCGCGCAGCGCCAGAAGTGGTTTGCCGCCGGGTTCAACAGTGGCAGGCTGTCCGCTTGCGACACCTTCAACAATCCGATCTGACCCAAGGCTGAAGGCGGCCGGATCGCGCTGCGCTGGCGGCTGATGTCAGCAGCGCATGACCGACACGTTGTTGCCTAGGCGGCACTCGACTATAACCGGCGGCCCGCTGCCCCGAAGGGAGCCGCGTGGCAGCGAACGGATGGAAACAATGATCGACAAGGCCAAGGCCAGACGCGGATTGGCGCTGGTCTTCACCACGCTCCTGCTGGACGTGATCGGCTTCGGCATCATCATGCCGGTGCTGCCGGCCTATTTGAGCGAGCTGACCGGCGCAAGCATCAGCGAGGCGGCAATCGAAGGCGGCTGGTTGTTCTTCGTCTACGCGGCCATGCAGTTCTTCTTCGCTCCCCTGATCGGCAACCTGTCGGATCGGTTCGGGCGCCGGCCCATCCTGCTTGCCTCCGTCCTGACCTTCGCCATAGACAATCTGATTTGTGCGATCGCCTGGTCCTATCCCGTCCTCTTTATCGGGCGCGTGCTGGCGGGCATCAGCGGAGCCAGCTATTCCACTTCGTCCGCCTACATCGCCGACGTTTCCACTGACGAAAACAGGGCCAGGAATTTCGGTCTGCTCGGAATTGCGTTTGGCGTCGGCTTCGTCATCGGGCCGGTTCTGGGTGGCTTGCTTGGCACGTTCGGGCCGCGCGTGCCGTTCTACTTCGCCGCGGGTCTTGCCTTCGCCAATTTCCTGGTGGCCCTCTTTTTCCTGCCTGAGACGCTTGAACAGCAGCACCGGCGCAGCTTCGACTGGAGACGCGCCAATCCGCTGGGT
>JAAZAB010000223.1 GCA_012514555.1 Lentisphaerota bacterium | reverse complement strand
GTGAAGGAAATCAGGAACATCAGGAAAAAAGAGGAAATATTGACCTCTCCATTCCAGTTTTCCTGATTTCCAAATAGTCTCCTGTATTTTGGAAAAGGTGTAAAATTAGGAAATCAGGAACATCAGGAAAAGACATGAGACATGGGCCTTTTCCTTCCTGATTTCCAAATTATCTCCTGCCTGCGTGAAGAGGGGTTGAACGGAACATCCAATATCCAAGGAATCCGATGAACATTGGGAGTTCCTTGTTGGATATTGGATATTCGATTGCTCTTTCTAGGGTCAGTTGTGTTTGGTCAGCCTGTTGATCTCGTCGCGCAGTTTGGCTGCGTCCTCGTAGCGCTCGTCCTCGATCGCCTTTTGGATTCGGACCTTGAGCCGGTCAAGTTGCGAAATCTCCTTTTCAGCGGAGCGCGGCCCGCCCTTTTCCCCGCCGGCTTCCGGGATCAGCACTCCGGCGGCATCCATTACGCGCCTGGCCGCAAGAATGGGGGCGGCGCAGCGAAGGGCAAGGGCGATGGCGTCGCTCGGCCGGACGTCAATGCAAATCTCGGCGGCGCCCCGCTCGAGCACGAGCTTGGCAAAAAAAGTGTTGTCCTTCAGGTCGCATATCTCAGCGCGCTTCATCCTGCATTCGAGGTTGTCCAGAACGGCCTTCAGAAGGTCATGGGTGAGAGGCCGGGGCGCCTGGATCTTGTCCATCACCAGGGCTATGGCCTGCGCCTCGGGCTGTCCGATGACGATGGGCAGGGTTCGCCTGTCCTCGCCGCTCCTGAGCAGCACCACGAAGCCCATGGCATCCGAATACGAAACTTGCGCCACATGCACAGGTATCATCGTTCTCACGCCTCGTTTTCGCCGGCCCCTCGATTTCCACACGGGATTAGACTTGTGCTTTCTTTTAGTATCGCATGCCGCCGGACAAATGCGAGCAAAAACATCGCGGAAACCAATCTGCGCACTCTGACCAATCGCAAAATCCGGGTTCAACATTTTCCCCGCGCGCGCCCTGTGTTTCATCCGGCGCGTCTTCGCGGCCCCGGCCATGTCGCCGCGCCCGTCAGCCATCGGCGGGCCGTTTCCGCCATTCCCGCCACGAGTCGTTGCCGCCCTCCGCAAACGGGCGCGCCGCAACCGGCAGCCCTGACTCGATCCGGAGCTTGAGAGCATCCACCCCTTCGCCAGTGAGCGCCGAGACAAACAGGGCCCCGGAATGCTCGGCAGCCAGCCGCGGGATCCTGGCCCGCGCCTCCGCGCAATCGGTTTTGTTGAACACCCACAGCGCCGGTATCCTGTCGGCACGCATCTCCTTCAGCGTCCCGCGCACCACCGAAACATGCTCGCCAGCATACGCATGGCCGGCGTCCGCCACGATCAGAAGCATGTCCGACTCCGAGATCTCCTCGAGCGTGGAGCGGAACGAGGCTACAAGGCCGTGCGGCAGATTCCGGATGAACCCGACCGTGTCGGTCAGGATCGCCTTGCGCCCGCCCGGCATGAACAGCAGCCGGCTCTTGGTGTCGAGCGTAGCGAAGAGCCTGTCGTCAACGTAGGCACCGGCCCCGGTCAGCGCGTTGAGCAGGGTTGACTTGCCGGCGTTCGTGTAGCCCACGATGCTTACGACCGGCCACGGCCTGCCTTCCCGCGTCCGGGAGCGCCGCTCCTGGATTTCCTCGAGCTTCCGCTTCAACACCCTTATGCGGTGCAGCATGGGCGCCTTGTGAAGCTGGAACGGCTTTTCGCCGGGACCGCGCGCGCCGATGCCGCCGCGGAAACGAGCCTGCTTTTCCGTCGCCTGGATGCGCGAGGACAGGTATTGCAGCTGGGCCAGCTCCACCTGCATCTGCGCCTCCGCGGAGCGGGCCCGGCGCGCGAAGATCTGGAGAATCAGCTCGGTGCGGTCCATGACGTCCGCCCCGACGGCAGCGGAAAGGTTGTCCACCTGGACGGCCGAAAGATCGTTGTCGAACACCAGCAGGTCGGCCTTTGCCGCGCGGCAGGCAAGCTGGACCTCCTCCAGCTTCCCGTGCCCGATCAAAAAAGCCGGGTCCGGCCTATCCCGGCGCTGGGTGATGCTGCCCGTGACCACGACGCCGGCAGTGTCAGCCAGCCGCTCCAGCTCCGCAAGGGAATCCGCGGCGGAATCCTTGCACTGGCGGCCGATGATGACCTGCACAAGAAGACCGCGCTCGGCCGCACGGCGCGCGCTTTGGTTCAACGATGTTGCCATAATCGGATTCTGGCCGTGCGCCGGACAGCGGGCTTGGCAAGGCGCTTGCGGAACTTGTCCTGGCGGAGTTCCTTCTGCGTCTTCACGTGCGGCTCGTTTTCCCATTCATGGAACCGGCGAAGGAGAGCCTCGTCATTCATTCCCCGGCACCGCCCGCGCTTCCACTCGTCGCGCGGCCGGGTGAAAGCCCAGCACCGGTCGCCGAGATTCATCGCGCATTTCTTGCAGCGGCCGCCCGGCTTGACACCCTGCTTCATGCTTACACTATAACACAAGCCCGCGGCAGTAGAAACGATTTTGTTTTCGTCCCGCCATGCCTGGCGCCTCTTCGCCCAAGGCGTTCAGGACGAGCCCGGCGCCAGGGTTTGCCTGATCAGCCGCGCGAGCGCCGGGCCCACGCCGGGAACCCCGGCCAGCTCGTCTTCGCAGGCCGCGGCGATGCCGCGAACGGACCCGAACCTGGCCAGGAGCCGGCGCTTGCGCGCTTCGCCGATCCCGGGAATGTCGTCCAGCGCGGACTCGCGGATGCGCCGCTCACGCAGCCGGCGGTGATAGGCCAGGGCAAAGCGGTGCGCCTCGTCCCGGATGCGCTGCAGCACCTTGAGCGCGTCCGAATCCGCCGGCAGCCGGAGCGGCGGCACCGCGAGGTCCTCCCGGACGTGGACCTCCTCGTAACGCTTGGCAAGCCCTATTGCCGGGATCGCGTCCAGCCCGAGCGACCGCAGCGCCTCGCGCGCCGCGGCAAGCTGCGTCACGCCGCCGTCCACGAGCAGGAGGTCGGGCAGCGGCCTGCCCTCGTCCCTGAGCCGGCGGTAGCGCCTGACAACCGCCTCGCGCATCATGCCGGGATCGTCCATGCCCGCAACGGTGCGAATGCGGAACCGGCGGTAGCGCTCGGGCCGCGGCAGGCCGTCCGCCGCGCAGACGAGGCCCGCCACGGCATGAGTGCCTGAAATGCAGGACACGTCAATGGCCTCGATGGTGCGCGGCGGCGCGGACAGGCCCAGGCGTTCGCGCAGCTCCCGGACGCCGGAGCGCGCGCGCTCCCGCTCGGCGGCCGGCGTCCTGAGGGCCAGCGCGTTCTGCCTGACCACCATGCGGATCGAGGCAAGCGCGTCGCGCAGCGCGGCGGCCTTTTCAAACCGGAACGCGGCCGAGGCCGCGCTCATTTCCTCGGCGATCTCCCCGAGCACGGCCGGCCGGGCGCCGCGCAGGATCGCGCAGGCCTCCATGACCTTTTCCATGTATGCCTCGCGCGTCGTCCTGCCCAGGCACGGCGCAGAGCAGTAGCGGACAATGTCGTCTATGCAATGCCGGTGCGTTTCCGCGTCCGGCGCGGGCGCCGCGCACCTGCGCAGCCCAAGGCGCTTCTCGAGAAACTCCAGCGCCGTCCGCGCCGCGGCCGAGGAAATGCAGGGCCCGAAATAGGCCGCCCCGTCGTTCCTCTTGATCCGGCACGCCTGGAACCGGGGGAACCGCGCGCCGAGGTCAACCTTGATAAGGAGGAAGCGCTTGTCGTCCTTGAACAGCGTGTTGTAGTGGGGCCGGTAATCCTTGATGAGCCGGCCCTCGGTCAGCGCCGCCTCGGCCTCCGTCCGCGTTACGATCCACTCGATGTCCGCCACGCTTCGGATCAGGCCGAGCAGCTTCGGCGGCGCCCGGCGGAGCGTGGCGCGGCGGAAGTACGACTGCACCCTGCGCCGCAGCGAGGAAGCCTTGCCGACGTAGATGATGTGGCCATGGGCGTCGCGCATCAGGTAGCAGCCGGGCTGGTCCGGCAGGGCGCGGAGCTTTTCGCCCACCTTTTCCGGCGCGTTCACCCGGCCTCCGCCGCGCCGGGCGCAAGCCGGCGCCGGAACGCGCCCAGGAACTCCCGGGGCTCGGGGCACCGCAGGAGCGCCGCCGCGCCCAGGTACACTGGCAGGGCCGCCGCCATGGCGCCCAGGAGCGCCGCCAGCCGCGCCCAGAAGACCGGCAGCCCGCTTATCCCGGGCAGGCCCGGAATCGCCTCGTTCACGCCCCACGCCGCCGCGGCCATGATGGCGGACGCCGCAAAAAGCCGCGCCGCCGAAGACCAGATGGCGGGCCACCCGGCCGGGCCGATGCGCTCGTGAATGAGCCAGCCCAGGATCAGAACGTTCACGGCCGACGACAGGACCGTGGCAAGGGCTATGCCGCCGTGATCCAGCGGCCGGATGAGCGCGAACTTGAGCGCGAGGTTCAGCACGGTGCAGACCATGCCCGCGCGAACCGGCGTCTTCATGTCCTGGACGCCGTAGAAAACCGGGATGAAAACCTTCAGCAGGCTGAAAACCAGCAGGCCCGGCGCGTAGCACTGGAGCGCAAAGGCGGTCATATCCGTGGAATACGGCGTAAACTCGCCGCGCTCGAAAGCGACCCGCACGATCGGCCGCGCAAGCGCGAAAAGCCCCGCGGCCGCAGGGAGCATCACGAACATGAGCTGGCGCGCCGAGTGGTTCAGCGTCTCCCGCATCTGCTCCAGCCGGCCCCGGGCCGCCTGTCCGGAAAAGGTCGGCAGCAGCACCGTTCCGAGCGCCGTGCCGAACATGCCCAGGGGCAGGTAGATCAGGCGCTCCGCGTAGAACAGATAGGAAGGCGCGCCATCGCTCAGGAAGAATGCCAGCAGCCTGTCCACCACCACGTTGATCTGCGTGAGGCCCATGCCTATCATAGTCGTGCCCATGAGCCGGCCCACCCGCCTTACGCGCGGGTCCGACAGGTCAAGCGCCCAGCGCAGCCGGAAGCCCCTGGCCAGCAGGGGCGGCAGCATCATGCCCCACTGGATCACGCCGGCCGCGATCACGCTCCAGGCCACCGCGGTCATGCGAAGCCCCGACCCGGGATCGAGGAGCGGGCACACGCCCGCGAGCTCGGCGATCATGACCAGGTTGAGCACGACGGGCGCGAGCGCCGCCACCGCGAACTTGTGCAGCGCGTTCAGCATCGCGGCCAGGAAGGCCGACAGGCATATGAACAGGGTATAAGGCAGCATGATCCGCAGGAGCCGCAGCACGGCCTCGGCCCGGGCGTCGAGCGGCAGCAGGATCAGCGCGGCCGTGGCCGCGAGCATGCCGAACGCAACCAGCGCGGAGAGCAGCAGGGCCAGCGCGGTCTGCAGCCTGGCCGCAAACTGCCACAGGCGGTCCGGGGCCCGCTCGCGCGTCTCGGTGAACACCGGGACAAAGGCCGATGACAGCGCGCCCTCGCCGAACAGCCCTCGAAAAAGGTTCGGAACGGTGAAGGCCGTCACAAAGGCCGACATATTCAGCGAGGTCCCGAACGCGCGGGCCATCAGCATGTCGCGCGCGAAGCCGAAAACGCGGCTGAGCAGGACAAACGCGCTCACCATGCCAGCCGAGCGGATCACTCCCCGCTTATCCAAGCCTCTGCCGCTGTTCATGCCTGGGCCGGGCCGCCGCCGGCGGGCCTTGACGGCCCTGCGCCGCCCGGATCCTTTTCAAGCAATGTTTCCCAGAGTTTCGCGTACTTGAGGAACACCCCGAAGGCGGATATCACGGCGATCACGAACCCGCGGCGGCCGGTGAGGAAGCCGCGCTTGATCACGTACGCCTTGAAAAACCGGAACGGGGGCCGGAACAGGATGTCGAGCAGCGAGAAACGCCTGCCCTCGCTGTGCATGCTCGCCGCGGAGATGTTGGAAAACCGGTTGAGAGTGGCAACCTGGTCGGATATGTTGTCGTACGTGAAATGGTTGAGGCAGCCCTTCAGCCGCCGGACCTTCCCGTTCACCGCCACGCGGTCGTGCGGCTCGCGCCCCACGCAGGAACCCTTGTCCTTCAAGAACAGGCGGAGCTTGATGTCCGGCCACCACTCGCCATGCGTGACCCAGCGCCCGAGATAAAAAACGCGCCTTGGAAATTCGTAGCCGGAATAATGGCGGTTGGCGCCGCTCTCGAACTCGCGGAGAATATCGTCGCGCAGTTCAGGCGACACCTGCTCGTCCGCGTCCACGAACAGGATCCACGGGTTCGAGGCCATGCCCTTTATCAGCTCCTTCTGCTTGACGTAGCCCAGGAACTCGTGCTTGTAGACGCGGTCGGTGTAGCGCCGGCATATTTCCGCCGTGCGGTCGGTGCTGAAGCTGTCGATCACGACGATCTCGTCAACCCATTTAAGGCTTTCGAGGCAGCGCTCGATGTTCGGCTCTTCGTTGCCGACGGTCAGGCAGGCCGTTATTTTGTCGCGCATGGCGCCATTCCCGGGTGCTCCGCGGCGCGGGCCGAGGATCAGGGTTCTTTTGGGATGCGCCGCGCATTATAGCCGGAGGGACCCCGGCTACAATCCCAAAAGATCCGGGGCATCGCCTGGGCAGGACTGCTTAGGAAGGGCGATGGAGGGCGCCGGCACTCGCGATCCGGTCTTGAAGCTTTATTGACACAGCCCTGGCGCCTGGGACATCACGCGCCGCGCGGCCTCGATCACCTGGTCCGGCCCGATGCCGCGCAGGGCGCGACCCGCGGCGCGGGAGCGGCGGGCAATGTCGCGGCGGCCTTTGCCGGCGCCCTGCAGCGTGATTGCCCGGGCGTGAAGGGGGCCGGTCCGGGAGGGATCGGTTCCGCCGAACAGGGCCACGACCGGCGCGTTAACGGCCGATGCCAGGTGCATTCCGCCACTGTCATTGGCGACGACAACGGCGCAGCGCGACATCACCGCGGCCAGCACGGGCAGCGAGGTCCGGCCGGCCAGGCTTGCCGCGCCGCTCCCGATCGAGGCCGCGACGTAGCCGCAGACATCGGCCTCCTCGGCGCTGCCCAGAACCGCGATGCGGCACGAGAACCCGTCCCTCAGCCGGCGTCCGACTTCGGCGAACGACGACGCCGGCCAGCGCTTGGAAGAGCCGCGCGCGGCGCCGGGCAGCAGCGCGGCCCAGCGCGCGCCGGGCCCCGGGAGCAGCTCGCGCGCCAGCGCCTCCGCCTCTTCCGGCGGCGCCAGGCGCGGAGGCTCCAGCGGGCAATCCGCCACGCCGAAAATCGCCGCCATCTCGTGGCATTGATGCCGCCGCGCAGGATCGGCCGGCGGCTCGATCACGCGCGTCAGCATCCACGAGCGCGCGTGGCCGCGGAACCCGGCGCGGCGCGGTATGCGTGCGAGAAACGGTGTCAACGCGGACCTGAAGGAGTTCGGCAGGATCAGCGCCTCGGCAAAGCGCTCCGCGCGAAGCCGGCGCGCAAGCCGGATCATTCCGAAAAGCGTTCCGGGCAGCTCGACGATCTCGTCCGCGGCCGGGCAGAGCCGCCAGAAGTCCGCGAGCTTCCTTTTCGAGAGCACGACGATCCTCACCCCCGGACGGGCGAGCCGGAACGCGCGCAGCGCGGGCAGGCTCATCACGCTGTCGCCGAGCCAGTTCATGGCGCACACGAGGACTCCGCCTGCGCGCGCCGGGCCGCGCTCAGGTCCGGAAGCATATCCGGGAGATGCAGGCATTGAAATCCTCCATTCCGCTCAGAAGCTGGACCTCCACCCGCAGAAAATAGACCGGCACGTCCAGGCGCTCTATTTTCGGAAACCGCACGGCGTCTTTTTCCGTGGTGACAATCATGGCCGCGCCGCCGCGCCGCGCCGCGTTGATCAAATCTATGACCTCCTGCTGCGTGTAGCGGTGGTGGTCCGCAAAGCGCCGGCAATAGACGATCTCCGCGCCAAGCTGCCGGAGCTCCCCTTCAAAGCCGTCCGGGCTGGCTATGCCCGACACCACGGCGACACGCTGCCCGCGCAGAAAATCCAGCTCCCGCCGCTCGGCGGCGTAGACGTTGCAAAGGTATTGGGGCTTGTGCAGGCATTCCGAAATTTCGGCGCGCGGGTTCATGCGGCGAAGACGCTCCTTCAGCTCGGCGGACTTCGCGCCGCCGTCGGACTTGGTGATGAATATGAAATCCGCGCGGCGTATGTTCATGGCCGGCTCCCGGAGCAGCCCGCGGGGAAGCATGTAGCCGTTGCTGAAGGGATTCGTGCAATCCACCAGCACTATCTCGACCCGGTGCTTGAGCGCCAGGTACTGGAAGCCGTCGTCGAGAATGAGCGTGTCGCAGCGGGTCTTGTCGATCGCATAGCGGCCGCTCTTGACCCTGTTCTTGTCAACGAGGATGACCACGTCGCGCAGGTTGGACGCCAGCATGTAGGGCTCGTCCCCGCTCATGGACGAATCCAGAAGCAATTCCCTGCCGTTCGAGACGACCCGCGGCGGGCGCCGCCGCGCGCGTCCGGTGATCCCGTCCAGCGTCTTCTTCCAGAAGCCGTGCTCGACCTTCTTGTAGCCCCGGCTCAGGATTGCCACCTTGCGGCCTTCGCGCTGCAGCGCCCGGGCGAAAACCTCCACCACCGGCGTCTTGCCCGTTCCGCCCACGGTCAGGTTCCCGATGCTGATCACCTGGCAGCCGAGCGTGTGGTGCCGGAAAAAACCCTTGGCGTAAAGGAAATGCCGCAGCGTGACAACGCCCGCAAAAACATAGGAAAGACCCCCGAAAACCTTGCGCATGACCCGGGCGAGCCTGGAGTTGCTGCCCCCGTATATGACGCCGAAATAAAAGCGTTCGAGTTTTTCGCCTCTGCTGAGTCCCACAAAAACCTTCCTTCTCCGCGGCAAAAGCCGGGCCGCCCGCGGGCTTCACCGCCGGCGCGGCGCGCGCAATCCCAAGAAACAGTAGACCGCCCGCCCCACCCTGTCAAGCCGCGCCGCCGATTCGTCCTTTTCGCCGCGCGCGTTGCAGCCTGTATGGATTCCGTCTTCGGGCTACCCGGCAGCACTGGGCTTCCAGGCGCGGACGCGCTCGAGCAAGGCCTGGACCGCGTCCGCCTCGGCCACTGTGGCAACGCGCCTGCCGGCGACGTAAAGCGCCGCCTTGCCTTTTCCGCCGGCAATGGCGATGTCGGCGTCACGCGCCTCGCCGGGCCCGTTCACCATGCAGCCCATGACAGCCACGACCGGCCGTGGCGCATCAGGGTTCAGGCGATACCACTGTTCCAGGGCTGTTTCGACTTCCCGGGCCAGGCGGATCAGGTCGACCTGGACGCGGCCGCAGGTCGGGCAGGAAATGACCGCTGGCCCCGGAGGCCGGAGCCCCAGGCAGCGCAGCAGTTCGAGGCCGACCCTGACTTCCTGGGCCGGCTCGTCGGTGAGCGATACGCGGATGGTGTCGCCAATGCCCTCGGCAAGCAGCATGCCGAGCGCCACGCTGGAGCGCACCGTGCCGGCCGTGCGCGTGCCGGCCTCGGTAAGGCCCAGGTGCAGCGGATAGTCGGCGCGCTGCGCGAGGAGGCGATAGGCCAGCACGGTCCGCTTCACGTCGGAAGCCTTGACGGAAATCTTTATATCCCGGTGCCCGGCGTCTTCCAGCATCCGCGCGTGGGCCAGCGCGCTTTCGACAAGGGCTTCGGCGGTGGCGCCCCCGTGCCTGGCGAGCATGGATTTTTCGAGCGAACCCGAGTTGACGCCGATGCGGATTGGAACGCGGCGCGGAGCGGCGGCGCGAACGACTTCGCGGACATTGCGGGCCGAGCCGATGTTGCCCGGATTGATGCGCAGGCCGTCTACGCCCGCCTCTACGGCGATAATGGCGAGGCGGTGATCGAAGTGTATGTCGGCCACGATCGGGATGCGGACAGCTTCCTTGATCGGCTTGATCGCGCGGGCGGCAGCCTCGTCCGGCACGGCCAGGCGCATGATGTCGCACCCCAGGAGTTCGAGCTCCCGGATTTGCGCCACAGTGGCCGCGACATCGCGCGTATCGGTCTTGGCCATGGACTGAACGCTCACCGGCGCGCCGTTGCCCACGGCCACGGCGCCGAGGCGCACGGCCCTTGAGGGCCTGCGTTCGCGCAACGCTCCGGATGAAGGGGATTGCGTCATGGCGCGGCGGGCGCGGCGGCGGGCGCGGCGGGCGCCGCGTTTGTTTCCGGCGCGGCGGCGGGCGCCGCGCCTGTAAAGCCGTTCAAGCGGAATATGCGCAGAGCATCGCGGCCGGTGAGCAGCAACATCAGGCCGATCAGGATTGCGGCAAAAACCCGGATGGTCCAGGCGAAAACCCGGGGCGGAACGGGCCGGCGCGCCACGGCCTCGTAGGCGGCAAAGAGGATGTGCCCGCCGTCGAGCACCGGAATGGGCAGCAGGTTGAGGATCGCCAGGTTCACGTTCAGCAGGCAGGTGAACCACAGCGCCATTATCAACCCCGTTCGCACGACCTTCTGGAACATGTATATGATCATGAGCGGCCCGCCCATCTGTCCGGCCGTTTCCTTCGCGCGCCTGGGCGTGACCAGCGAATGCAGCACCCTGAAAATCAGGGTCGAATGATTCCTGATCTGGACCATGGGCGGAATGTGCACAACCTCGTCCTCGACGGCGTCAAAATCGAACATGAGCCCCACCCGGGCGCGGCCCAGCTTCGGGTCCATGATCGGGGTGACCCTGGTTTCGTGGCGCGCCCTGTTTCGTTCGTACATGATCGGGGTTTCGAGCCCGTCGTGATCGGCAATCATGACTATCATGTGCTCCGGGCTCATCACCGGAACGCCATCTATTTCCCGGATCAGGTCGCCCATTTTCAGGCCGGCCGCGGCAGCCGGGGACCCAGGCTCCACGCTCTTGATCTGGGCAAGCGCCACGGACGACAGCGCGTCGATCGTTCGAAGGCCGAGAGGATGATTCCTGTCGGTGTCCGCTTCGACGGTTTTGAGCCCGCCGCCGGTTCCGCGCGCCTCGATCCTGGCGCGGGGCCCGGCATACTGCAGCTCCATGATGAAATCGCTCCAGTTTGACACCTGCTTCCCGTTGACTGCCAGAATGGTGTCGCCAATCCTCAGGCCCTGCCGCCAGGACTCCGAGTTGGTGGCGACGTAACCGATCACGCACATTCGCTCGGCCGGGGCCGATGGCTTGCCAGCGAAGTAAATTATGCAGGCCAGGATATAGGCCATAATGATGTTGCCGGCCGGGCCGGACAGGCAGACAAGCATGCGCTTGAAAGGCGGCGCGGGCGGCATGGGGGGCGGCTCGGGCTGCTCCGCCCCTGCGCCGGGGGCGGCGGGCGGCCGGGCTTCTTCTTTTCCTTCCTCCTCGCCGAGATCGATCTGGGGCAGGGCCACGTAGCCGCCGAGGGGCAGAAGGCATATCTTGTAGGTCACTCCGTTGCGCTTCCATTTCCAGATGGCCGGGCCGAAGCCGATGGAAAAGGTTTCCACCACGAGGCCGAGGCGGCGCGCGGACAGGAAGTGGCCGAGTTCATGGGCGAAGATGGTCAGCCCGAACAAGACAGCCACGGCGGCGATCACATAAAGCGCATGGAATATCAACGGCAGCAATTCGCTTATCGGCATTGGTTCATCCTTTGTTCTTCATTCCGGGCGCTTGCCGCGCGCCCGGCCTTCGGGCGCATCATGGCTTTTCTTCCCCCCCACCCGCGGACCGCGGGTGTTCGCGAGCCAGCTCCCGCGCCCGGGCGCGGGCCCAGGCATCGGCGCAGAGTATGGCGTCGAGCGCGGGGCGCGGGACCGCGGCGTGCTCGTTCATGACGCGCTCCACCACGCGCCAGATCCCGGAGAAAGCCAGCTCGCCGGCGAGAAACCTCTCAACCGCGATTTCGTTGGCGGCGTTCAGAACGGCGGGCATGGTTCCGCCGGCGGCGGCTGCGGCGCATGCCAGGCCCAGGCAGGGAAAGCGATTCGCGTCGGGCCGGCTGAAATGGAGCCGGCCGATGGCCGCCAGGTCCAGGTGCGGAAGGTTGCCCTCGACCCGGTCCGGCCAGGTCAGCGCGTATTGAATCGCGTACCGCATGTCCGAAAGGCTGAGTTGCGCGAACAGGCTGCCATCCACAAACTGCACCAGCGAATGCACGATGCTCTCGGGATGCACCAGCACCTCCATCCGGTCCATGGGCAGGCCGAACAGCCAGCGCGCCTCCATCAATTCCAGGCCCTTGTTCATCATGGTGGCGGAATCTATGGTGACCTTGCTGCCCATGTTCCAGCGCGGATGCTTGAGCGCCTCGGCCACGGTCACCCTGTCGAAATCAACGCCCGGCCGGTTCGCGAACGGGCCGCCGGATGCCGTGAGCACGATCGAGTGCACCGTATCGGGCGCGGCCGCGCCCAGGCACTGAAAAATGGCGCTGTGCTCGCTGTCAACGGGAATGAGCCGGGCGCCGGTCCGCGCGCTCTCGCCGATGACCAGCTCGCCGGCGGCAACCAGCACCTCCTTGGTCGCCAGAGCCACGTCCCGGCCCCGGCCGAGTGCGGCAAGGACAGGCTTGAGCCCC
>JAAZAB010000222.1 GCA_012514555.1 Lentisphaerota bacterium | reverse complement strand
TCTTCATGGCCGGAATACTAAGGAATAACCGCGTCTATGTCAATACTATTATGGACTGGTTAGTAACGGCGCCATGGAACAAGCGCTGCAGCGCATCGAGTCGGGCGAGGATCCGGACCAAATCGAGAGCGACATTGGCGGCGCGCTGGCCGACGCCAACCCCTTTGACGCTCCGGCATCCGGGCGGAAAGGCGGCCGCAGGCACGCCGGCCCCCCGGAGCGTGACGAGACTTTGCACGAATTTGAATAACCAATATCCAATGTCCAATTTACGTCAAATAAAGGAAACACGGTATGATCAGAAAGAAAGACGAAATGAAGACCGAAGTCCGGGAGAACATGCGCGGAGGCCCCGGCAAGATCGCCATCCGGCACATGTTCGACAAGGAGGAAATCAGGGCCAGAACGCGGCTGTGCTCGATACTGACGCTGCCGCCCGGCGCCGGGATCGGCCTGCACCGGCATGACGCCGAGGACGAGCTGTTCGTGATCAACCGCGGGACAGGCATGATCAGCGACGGCCGGGAACAGACCCGTGTTTCCGAGGGCGACGCCGTTCTCACCGGCGGCGGAGAATCCCATGCCCTGCTCAACGACGGCGATGGGCCTCTCGAGATCACCGCCGTCATAATGCTGCACTGACATGCAGGCAATGCCCGGCATATCCCTTTTTCCCGGCAAGGTCCTCTCATCGTCCGGGGCCCTGGGGCAATTGCCGTCAGAGGCGCGCGCGTTCGGATCGCGCGGCGTGGTGGTGTACGGCCGGGCCCTCGGGCAGTCGGGCGGGCTCCTCGCGCGCCTCGCCAAGGCGCCGGGAATGGAAATGCTCATGCATGCTCACGCTGGCGGAGAGCCGACGCTCGCCGAGGCGGAGAGCCTTCTGGCGCTGGCGCGGGCGCACCGGGCCGACTGGATAGCCGGCGTCGGCGGCGGAAGCGTCATGGACCTGGCGAAATCCGCGGCCGGCCTGTTCAACGCGGCCATGCCCCTCTCCGCATACCATGACGGCGCGGCCCTGGAAAAGCCCGGAATCCCGTTCCTGGCGGCGCCGACCACGGCGGGAACGGGATCGGAAGCCACGCCGAACGCCGTGCTCACGAACACGGTAACCGGGCGGAAAAAATCGATCCGCGACGCCTCCCTGGTGGCGCGGGTTGCGCTGCTGGACCCGGATTTGGCGGCGCTTTGCCCGCGCCCTGTTATCGCTCATTCGGGCATGGACGCCATAACGCAAGCAGTTGAAGCGTTCACGAGCCGGAAGGCGACAAGCCTGAGCGACGCGCTATGCCGCGAAGGCTTGAGATTGCTTGCAGGCAACCTGGAGTCTTTTCATGCGGTTCCGGAAGGCGGCGCGGCCGGCGCAATGTTGTGCGGAAGCTTTATGGCCGGCCTGGGTCTTGCCATGGCCAGGCTTGGATTGGTTCACGGCATCGCGCACCCGCTGGGCGCTCGTTTTGGTGTGCCGCACGGTCACGTTTGCGCGGTCGCCCTGCCGCTCGCGCTGGAGCTGAACCGGCCGGCGATCGGGGCCAAGTATGAAACGCTCGGCAGCGCCGTCGGCTGCGACATCATCGAGTTCGTCGAAGGCCTCATCAGGCGGCTGGGCATCAAGCAGCCATTCCGGGGCAAACCGATCCGGGACCGTGAAGCCATCGTCCGGGAAACGCTTGCCTCCGGATCGACGGCGGCCAACCCGAAGAGCGTCGAGCGCGCGGACGTGGAATGGATGCTGGACCGGCTCTTCCAGCCGGGGCGCTAGTATCCCTGGGCCTGGAGCTTGCTTGCGACTTCCCGCTGGAAGGCCATCAAATCCTCTTCCGTCGGCCGATATCCGGGCTGGCCCGCGTCTATCGCCACGCGCCCGTACTGGTCGAGAGCCCACGACGCTTTTACGCCGTCGCTGAACATGACCGAGCCGCTGATCATGGCGCCGGGCTTCTTGATCCGGTCAATTTCCACGCTTACCCCGCCTTCCGGGCCGGGCTCGCCGGCGCCGGCGGGCGCCGCGCCGCTGAACAGGCCGTCCTGCTTCGGCTGCGTCTGCGCCGCTTTGCCGATTTTAAGGTCCGCGGACTCGCCGACGGCCTTGTCTTGAATCTTCAGGCTCAGATCGAGCACGAGAAAACGGACGTCAATGAACGCCATGCTGATTCCAAAATCCTCCTTCAGCCGCCTCTGGATGTCCCCGAGGCCCATGCCCTCCCTGGTCCATTCCCCCACCGCCTTTTTCTGAACGTCAGTCAATTGTATAGCCATGGCATAAGTCCAATCTGTTGGTTTTGAATCGTCCGCATTCTGGCACAAGATCGGGACTCAGTCAATAGGCGCGGGCGGGTCCCGGCGCCGTTCGCCGCGGCCGCGCATCACAATCCGCGCCCGGCGTCTTAGATGCCGCACTCGAATTCGGCCGCCAGGAACGTGTGGTCCGAAGCCTTTGGCGCCATGCGCGGCGCGAGGTCAATTTCGCAGGATACCGATTTGTCCGCAAGCGGCCTGGTTGCCAGCAGGTGGTCCACGCGCCAGCCGATTCCGCGTCCGACCGCGGCCGGGGTTCGATAGTCGAAAAACGTGAAATGCCCCGGCTCCGGGTGGTGCCTGCGGAACACGTCGGTGAATCCCCATGCAACCGTGTCGGCAAATGC
>JAAZAB010000221.1 GCA_012514555.1 Lentisphaerota bacterium | reverse complement strand
GTCGAGCTCGCTCTTGCTGACGTTCTTGGCCTCGTAAAGCTGGCGTTTCCTCTCGTAGTCAGCCTTCGCCTGGACAAGCTGGGCATCGGCCTGGGCAAGCTGGGCCTGGCTCTGCTTCCACTGCAGCTCGTAGTCCTTGACGTCCAGCCTTGCAACCAGGTCGCCGGACTTGACCTTCAAGCCCACTTTTGCGGGCAGCTCGGCAATGGTTCCCGCCACCCTGAAGCTCAGCGGCGTGTAGAGCGACGCCTTGGCCGCGCCGGCGAAAGAGCGCTCGCGCCCGGCATTTCGGGCCTGGACCGTCATGGTGACCACCGGCCGCACCACCTCCGCGGGAACGTCTTTCTGATCATTCTTGCATGACACGCATGTTGCGCCGATTGCCGCGCACAGCGCCACGGCCCGCATTTTCATGGTTCTGTCTCCCGTTGCGTTTTTTGTTCGCCGTTTATTCCGGCGGCCTGTTCAGGGCCTGTCCGGGGCGGCTTCATTCGCCGAATCCCGGATACCCCCACGAAGACGCCGCGTCAAATTGAGCGCCTGCCCTGAATTGCTGAAAGCCCCGGACCCACTGATCCTTTTCGGACTCCGTCTTTTCGAATTCGAACCAGGCCACGGCCCGCTGCAGGGCAACCAGGTCCTCCAGGAAGCGATAGCCGGCCACGGCCGCATTCTGATTCGCCACGAACGACTGGTTCTGCGCGTCAAGGAGGTCCACGATGGACACGGCTCCGCGGGCGTATTTTTCCCGGACAAGCTCCAGGTTGCGCTCCGCGAAATCCGCGGCGCCCCGCTGCAGCTGCATGCTTGGATAGGAGCTGAGGATGGAACAGATCACCGAGCGCGCCTGCTGCTCCACCAGTTCCCCGGCGCGGCGGCGGGTCTGGGCATACTGCTCGAGCAGGGCCCTGGCGCCGGACATGTCGGCCAGCTTCCGGCCGCCTTCAAAGATCGGAAGGCTGGCCTGGAGCACCGCGCTCCACTGGTCGTCCTTGGGGTCCGCCTGCCCCGTGACATCGCCCGCCATCTCGCGTTTGAAGGTATGGTCGAACGAAAAGTTCGCGGCCAGTTCCGGCAGGACAAAGCGGCGCTTCGCCTGTGCGAGGTAGAGGCGCTGCGCATCCACGGAAAAGTCAAGGGACTTGAGAAAGGGCGTGTTCCCGAGCGCGCACATCACGACGTATTCCTCGAACGCCTGCAGGTCCCGGGAATTCCGGAGCAGTGGATCCAGGCGCCCGCCCAGGAAAACGAGGTTGGTGCCGGTCATGGGGATGTCTTCCGGAGTCCACCGGCTGGCAATCTCCACGCCCATTACCCGGTTGAGCGAAAGGCGGGCAAGGTCCGAATCGCTTGAGGCGGCGATGACCCGCGCCTTCTGGGATGCGACCTGGGTCTCCCAGCGGTACACCTCTTCGGGACCCGCAACGCCTATCTGTTCCCGCACGCGCGCAAGGTCCAGGTTGTTGCGGCTCAGGCTGAGGTTGTCCGTCTCGATCCGCAGCAGGGCCCGGGCCTGAAGGAACCGGACATAAGCCTTGCCGGCCGACTCCATGACGTCCATGCGCGAGTCCTCGCCCTGCTCGATCTGGGCCTTCCACGAACGGTTTGCCATCCGCATCTGGGTGATCAGGGGATCGTTGAACAGCACCTGGGTGATCTGGAACCCGCCCTTGGTCTGCTTCTCCGGCTGCATGCCCATGGACGACTCGGCCTGGTCTTCGTCAACCTGCGTGTACGCGGCGCTGGCCGCGGCCTGGGGCATGAACGAGCCCCGCACCCGGTTCCGCTCCTGGCGGGAGACCTCAGTCTCCGCTTTCTTTATGGCAAGCTCGGCGCTGCGCTCGCGGGCAATGGCGAACGCGCGGCCCAGCGAAATCGGCTCGCTCCGCTCCAGGATATCCTCGTGCAGAAAATCGGCGCTGACCATGATGTCAAAGCCCGGGGCGTAGCCTATCGCCAGGGCCGTCCTGGTATTGATCTGCAGCTTTTCGTTGAATGCGAGAATCACGAGCAGGTCTTCGGGCGGCGCGCCCTGCATGATCTGCTGGATATTCAGCGCAAGCCGCCGGGCCAGGCGTTCCTCGTCCCTGACCGCGAGCCCGGCCAGCGCGCCCAGTTCCACGTCTTCCTGCCCCATCATGGAGAAGGTGGGCAGCTTTCGGGCATTGAGCCCCTTGATCAGCTTTGCCCATTCCTCCCCGCCCATGCGCAGCGGCGGCGTAAGGTACACCGCATCAAGCAAACGGCCCATGCGCTCAAGTATTTCCGCGGCCGACGTGTTCATCGGGACAAGCGTCACGGAAATCCCCATGGATTTTTCGATGGCCGCAACCTGTTCTTTCAGCCCCTTCATGTTCTCAACCAGGAAACCGTCG
>JAAZAB010000220.1 GCA_012514555.1 Lentisphaerota bacterium | reverse complement strand
GCGGCAAAAGGAAAGCGGGCTCCTTTCATTTTGCCGGATCCGGAATGACCCCGATCGCCCCGTATATCCGCCGGACCGGCACCGGGCCATGATCCGCGAAATCTACGGGTGGCTGGGCATGAATCCGCCAATGCCCGATCCTGGCCCGGATCCGTCATGCGGCATGCCGGGTGAAACCGCGCTGGACGCATCCGCGCAGAACGTGCTCAACGTCGCGGAAATCCGCGTCCTGGCCCACGGCCGCGACGCCGCCCGGGCGGTGCGCGAAAAGCTGCGCTACTACTGCCTCGAACGCCGCGACGTAATATACCTGTGGCTGGACCTGGAAGACCCGGCCACGCGCTCGATGACCGGCGCGTTCGAGCAAATGGGCTTCTTCTTCTCCGGCATCCTCCCAAGGGGCATCCGCGGCCGCGACGCCCTTATTCTGCAGTATTTGAACAACCTCGCCGTTGACTACACGCTGCTTGCGCCGTTCTCGGAAGAAGCGCGGAAAATC
Organism: Lentisphaerota bacterium; assembly: GCA_012514555.1. Taxonomy (GTDB): domain Bacteria; phylum Verrucomicrobiota; class Kiritimatiellia; order JAAZAB01; family JAAZAB01; genus JAAZAB01. The sequence goes on along the minus strand of JAAZAB010000220.1, from coordinate 1,507 downwards.
CTCGCCTATATCCGGCAACACGATCCGGGGGCGCACCAGTGAAACTGCCGCTGAGCGTTCGAATAAAGCTGCTGACGGACAAGGACTCGTTCGAGCAATTCTCGCCCGGCATTCCTTCCGTCTACATCGCCGGCGCGGCAACAATGGCCGGGCGCAGAATATTCATCTTCGCAATGGAACACGAGCCCGGGCCGCCGGTGGACATGATGAAAAGCCTGGACATCGGCATCCGCGCGGCTGAAATGGCGCTGGAGGAGCGATGCCCCCTGGTCATGCTCATCGACAGGCCGGGCCTCGGCCACAGCACGGGCGGAAAAACGCCGATTCCGCCCGACTCCTCCCGGCTCCTGGCCGACAGGCGCGGCACAGGCCGGCTCTACGCGGCGCTGGCCCGGCTGTCCGGGGAAGCGCCCCGCGTCAGCCTGATCTTCGGCCAGACCGGGGCCGCCACCGTGTTCCCGGCGGCGCTGTGCGACGCGGCTGTCATGATCCGGGACTCCGCCGTATGCATCGGCCGGCCCGACGCCGTGAAACATATGGTCGGCGAAGCCGCGGACTTCGAAGCGCTCGGCGGCGCGCGCATGCACTGCGCCGTGTCCGGGCTCGGCGACGCCCTGGCCGACAGCGAACAGGACGCCATCTCGTGGGCGCGCAGATACCTCGCATTCTTCCCGGCCAACCGCGGCGGCAGGCCGCCGCGCATCGAGCCCGCTCCGCCGGAAGAGCCGGCATGCGCGGACGGCCGGCTCGTCCCGGCCGACCCGGACAAGCCCTTCGACATCCTTCCCCTGATCCGCAGGTTTGCGGACAGGAACTCGATGCTGGAGCTCAAAGAGCTCTACGCGCGGGAAGCCGTCACTGCACTGGCCCGCGTCGAGGGCCGGGCCGTGGGCATAGTCGCAAACAACTCGAAGAACAAGGGCGGTATCCTGTTCCCGGAAACCTGCGAAAAAATCAGCCGTTTTATCTCCATCTGCGACGCCTTCGGAATCCCCATGCTCTTCCTCGCGGATAATCCCGGGTTCATCATCGGAACCGCCGCGGAGCGCGCCGGCATAATCAAGTCCGCCTCCCTCCTCTTCACAACCATCGCCAACGCTCAAACGCCCAGGCTGCTCATCGTCGCGCGCCGCGCGCACACGGCCGGATTGTACGCAATGTCAGGACCCGGGTTCGATCCCGCTCAATTCCTCGCACTGCCCACCGCCGCCATTTCAGTGTTCGGCCGCAGGGCGCTCGACCGCTTCTCCGCGGACCGCGACATGCCGCCGCCGGCCAAGGCCGCGCTCAAGGACATGATCGAAGCCTGCTCCAACCCCGCCTCGCTTGTGGACAAGGCCTTGCTCGATGCCGTCATCCCCGTTTCCGAAATGCGCCCCCGCATAGCCGCCTTCCTGGATATGGCCTCAACCATTCCCAGGCCAGATATCCGCAAACAGGTGCTGCTGGTCTGACGCTGTCCGCTCCGCGCATCCGCCCAACGCTCAAAACCGCGAACCGGCGGCCG
>JAAZAB010000219.1 GCA_012514555.1 Lentisphaerota bacterium | reverse complement strand
TCCGGGGTTCCGGCGAAAATGACGATCCTGCCGCCAAGGTGGTTTTCAAAGCAGGCAGCGGCGGGGCCGAGCGCCTGGGGCTCCCCGCTCTCGCTCCAGGGCAGGCGCATCAGGTTGGCCGCCACGTTGACATTGGCATCCGCCGGGGCCAGGCGGTAATATACCGTTCCGGCAGGCAGCATGAGATTCTCAGCAAGCCAGTGTTCCTGCGAAACGCGCGCGCCAGGCCACGGTTCCGCGCGGACTCCCAGCTCCCGCTCGAAGCCGCGCTTGCACAATGCCCAGGCCGCCTTGCCGTCCAGGATCATGCCCTGCTTCAGAAAACGGGCCAGCTCTTCATCGGCAAACGGCTCGACTTCGCCGCCTTTCATCATCACCGGGCCGGCCGGGTTTTTGACGAAGTTGGCCGGGATTCCCATCCGGCCGAGTAAATCTCCGCCCCAGGTGGCCACCGATGAAACGCCATCGTGGCGGGCTGGAATTCCATTGAAATACGGGGTTTGCGGCAACGCTACTGACGCTATCCCTTCAGCCGTCATGGTTCGGACCTGCCGGTAGAGTTCCTCGTAGAATCCGCGGTGTTTCACCAGGATATTGCGATACGCGATGCCGCTGCCGGGCTCGAAGAAGCGCGTGCGAGTGAGCCAGTGCTTGGCCCCGCCGCAGCCCTCGAGGATCGAGCCGGCATAGTGGCCGTGCAGAGCCTGGGCGCCCATGCTGTACCGGTTGTGGGGGCACGTGTCGGGCTCCGCAAGAACGAGCGTTTCTGGCGCAAGCGCCGCACGCTGAAAGGCCGTGTGAACCATGCGCGCAGCGAAGTTGCGCTGGCCGGGCTCCAGGTAGCGGCCGTTGTTGATCCGCACGACCCGCTGCTGGCCCTTTGCGGCAAGGGCGGAGGCGACGGCGTCCGCATGGCGCACATCGCCCACGCAGGTGCAGAAGCTGATGGGAATCTCAGGATCGACCGCGTCAACGGCCTGCCGGATCACGCCCGCGGCCTGCACCATGCTGTCCTGCTGGAGACTGTCGAACACGATCGCTTCCTCGGAGGACGCCGCGCCCGGGCGGGCGAGAAGCAGCGATAGCGACTCGCGCGTTTCCCCGCGCCCGGTGCGACGGTTGATTTCCGCAATGTGAAGCGGGCAGAAGCAGCCGCCACGGCCGTGAAGCAGGCGGAAATCGTCGTCCACCATGATGAAGTCCGGGCCTGTTTTCGCAATTGCCGTGAATGCTTTTCGCAGATACTCCTGAAATGGGCCGCCCATGGGGCACATCATGTAGAACTCGCGGCCGTCGTGAGCTGTGATTTTCTGAAAGTCCGCCGGCGTATCGGGCGTGTAACCGTGTCCGATGGTGGCCTGCGCAAGGATGCCCACGTTCGCACGTACCGCTCCGAGACTGGCGCGAATCCCGCGGTAGCGGTCGCAAAGGGATTGGGCCTTGTCGTAGGGCGGATTCCCTTCGGGAACCATTGTAAAGATGAAGGCGATGTCCGTGCAGATGCCGCACTGGACCATTCCGCAAAGATCGTTCCCAAGCGCCTCCTGGTGGTCTTGAAACATCGGAACAACCTGGATGGTCTTCAAACGCAAATCCTGCATCATTCGCCTCCTCCCGCCCAAATGGCGTTTTCAAACGGACACGGAAACTTGAGTTTGGCAACAAAGAATATCCATATCAAGTGGCGGTTGAAAGACAAAAACTGAACCCGGATTTTGCGTTTGAAAAATGAACATCTTTTACAACAGCTCACCCGCACTT
>JAAZAB010000218.1 GCA_012514555.1 Lentisphaerota bacterium | reverse complement strand
ATGAACATCTTTTACAACAGCTCACCCGCACTTTTTCGTTCATGGCAATTCAAACGCAATGCAGTTGTAAAAACCTGATGGTTTACCCATTATAAGTATTGTTCATTTTTCAAACGCAAAATCCGGGCTCAAGCTTCGCGCTTCCTAAACGAGCATCTGCTGATCGAACGCTTTTCGCGCATCCATTGAAGCTCGTAGTCGGTCCGCTCCGCCTCGGAGGGCTCGAAGACCGGGGCGCTCTCGAACCTCTTGTCCCCTGACATTTGCCTGGATATCGCGCTGAAATAGCCGGCATCGTCCGTCGCAATGTGAATCAGCCCGCCGGCCCTGAGCGCCCGGCACATTGCGTCCGCGAACTCCTCGTTCACCATGCGCCGGTCAACGTGCCTGCGCTTGGGCCACGGATCGTTGAACAGCACGTAGAATACGCTGACCGACCCGGCGGGCAGCAGGTGGCGTATGGCGTACCCGGCGTCCGCGTACAGCACGCGCACGTTGCCCAGCTTCTCGCGCTCCGCCTTCCGCTCGATCTGCCGCACGCGGGATAGCAGCCGGTCTATGCCCAGGAACGGAGTGCCCGGCCGCGCCCTGGCGCGCGCAAGAAGAAAGCGGCCCTTGCCCGAGCCGACGTCAACCTCAAGCCCGCCCGCATCCATGCCGAAAACGCTTGCAAGGTCCAGCGGCTCGACCCAGTCGCGCGGAATAACGCGGACCGGCAGGTAAGTATCGTTCTTCATGGCCATGCAGCCTCAAGACCGCCCGGAATCAGACCTTGTACCTGAGTGGACACGGGCGGAGAATCCGGCAGCCCGTGCGCGTCACCGCAACCGTGTCCTCGATGCGAACACCGCCGATATCCGGATAATACAGGCCCGGCTCAACCGTCACGATCTGCCCCGCCCGCAGGCGCGCCTTCGAGGCGGCCGAAAGCGACGGCCGCTCGTGGATTTCAAGGCCCACCCCGTGGCCGAGGCCGTGAATGAAGCCCTCGGGCGCACGCCCGGCATCGCGCCGCGTCGCGTACCCGCGCCGCTCCAGCTCCGCCACCGCAGCCGCATGCACAGCCGCGCAGCGCCGGCCCGGCCGTATCGCGGCAAGCGCCGCCTTCCGGGCCGCAAGCACGGCCCTGATCATCCCGGCAACACGCTCCGGCATATCGCCCTTCACAAACGTCCGCGTCAGGTCCCCAAAATACCCATGCTCCAGGCCGCGCGGAAAAATGTCCACAACGATCGGCTCGCCCGCGCGAAGAGCCCCGCGCCCTATCTCGTGTGGATCGGACGACGCCCTGCCCCCGGCCGCTATCGTTCCGAACCCCATGCAGTCGCGCCCAAGCAGAACGCGGTGTATCTCCATGCGCAGCCGCTCCGAGGTCAGGATCCGCCCGCCGTGCAGCAGGCGCCCGCGCCGGTCAACGCCGGCCCTTGAAAGAATGCGAGCCGCCGCCTTCATCGCCAGCGCGGCCGCATCCTGCATTGCCTCTATCTTCCCTGTCTCCGCAGCGGACTTGACCTCGCGGCCGGGCAACACGACGCCGTCGATAACGTCAACCCTGATTCCATTTGCCTCGAGCTCGCGCGCAATGCCGAGGGCGAACCCGGGCGGAACAGCAACCCTGCGCACGCGCGCCAGCCTGCAAAGCGCAAGCGCATGACCGCTGATCCGCCCTTTCAAAGACGGCTTCACCTTCAAGTGCCCGCTGCACAATACCCGCGCCGACTTGATCGTGCGCAATGCCCGCGCATACTCCAGCATTGACACGGCAACCCACGCAATGCGGCCTGATTTCAAATACACAATAGGATCGGGCGCCGAAAAACCGGTGGCATACCTGATGTCCGCGTTGTTTTCAGGCGCGCCAATCAATAAAATCGCGGCTGTTAATTTCTTCATGGTCTCACCACACTCCAGGATGTCAATAAAAGCCCTGTTTTATTGAGTTTTTTTTGCACATGCATTTAAAACCCCATTAAAATAAGGCTGATTTCAGCCTCTCCGCCGTCTCCCATGTTCTATCCCCATCCATGCCGTGGTGGTTTTCACATCGCGCATCCCAATAT
>JAAZAB010000217.1 GCA_012514555.1 Lentisphaerota bacterium | reverse complement strand
TTGTCCGTGTGAGTCCGTGTGGGTCCGTGTTCGGCGGGCTCACGTCGGGCAACGCAGCCGGCCTCCCGCGCCTCGCATCCCGAAAGCCCCGCCGGAACGCGCTCCGCAGGATCCGGCACCGCAGGCGCTTAAAGGTGCGCGAGTTGTACGCCACCACCGGGAACAAGCAGCGCGCCAGCGGGACCATCACGGGATCCGTCGCACCGTGCCATGGCGCCGCGACCGGCCGGTACCGCTCGCGCAGTTGCTCCGATTTCGTGGCCTCGAGCAGGTGGTGAAACCAGTACCCTTCCGCATAATACCGCCGCGTTTCACGATCCAGCGGTTCGGGTTTCCACAAGAACGCCTGGGCAAGGTCACAGAAGTAGCCGCGCAGGCCTGCGTGCTGCGCCAGCCGCCAGGCCAAATCGATATCCTCGAGCCCTTCGAACGCCAGCGCCTCGCTGAACCCGCCCGCCTCGAGCACGGCCTCCCGCGGCACACTCATATTCCGCGCGCGCCAATCCAGAAAACTAAGCGGCTGACCCGGCTGAAAAGACCGCCTCGCCAGCATACAGTCGCGCGGGATGGCACGGGGCTCGAGTTGCGGGTGATAATCGAGGTGGCCTACTACCGCGCACGCTCCGCCGTTGCGCTGCTGGTACGCGACATGATTCTCGACAAGGTGGCTGCCCGCGAGCAGCTCCTCGTCAAGAAACAACAGCCACTGCCCTTGCGCCTGCAGGATCGCCAGGTTGCGCGCCGCCGCCGCGTTCTCTTTCGGGGCATACACGCACCGCACGCGAACCGGCCCCCCCGAACAATACCGTTCAAGCATTTCCTTTGTGCCCGTCGCGCTCGGAAGTGCTACCACCACCACCTCGAATTTCGCGGACGGGTACGTCTGCAGTTCCAGATGGCTCAGGCACATGGAAAGCACTTGCGCTACGCCCCGCGTCAGCGTGACGACTGTCAGGTCGGTGGTCTCCATTCGAGGCTCCGCCCTTCGCGTATCGAGTATCCCGTACCGATCTGCTGCCATCCTACGTCGAACCCCAGTGCGAATCAAGATACAGCCCAATTCACCGCCGAAGTAGACGCGCCAGCCTGCCGCGTCCCACAATGGCGTGCGTGTTCGGGCCAGTCTCCCGCCCTTTCATCAATCTGCGTTTTGAGTCAACCTGCCGCAGCTAGTGTGCAGACCTCTGCTCGCCCGGGTCAGAACCAATCGCTGCTCTTCTCCTCGTCCATTCGGTCCATCCGCCCATTCGGTCCAACCATATCGCCGGGCGGGCGCAATCTGGCCCGGACTGCTGCCCTGCTTTCCGGGCACACAGGCATGCCATGTTTTTCCCGCAGTCGTCTGGCGATTAGAAGCCTCCGCGCGAATAGACAGCCCGGAACCCCGAATGGTAGACTGGCACACGTCACGGGTGCTGGGGCCAAAGACCACACAAGCTGCTACTCACACGGATGACGTGCGGAACACAGGCCCGGTCCCCCGCCCATTGCGAAAAACAGGAGCACGCGCATGAAACGGCTGATCCAGGTTGGCGTAGGTGGAATGGGGGCGCACTGGACAAGCGTGGTGGCCGCCTCCGAAAAGTGGCAGGCGGCGGCGTACGTAGACACCGATCGCAGAAACCTCATGGCTGCGGCAGCCCGCCACGGCATGCCCCGAAACCGCTGCTATACCAATCTCGCGCGCGCCCTGCGCGAGGTCGAGGCCGACGCCCTGCTCGACGTGACCCCCCAGCAGTCTCGAAAAGACGTCTGCACCGCCGCTATGGAATGCAACCTGGACGTGCTCTGCGAAAAACCCCTCGCCGATACCCTCCGCAACGCAAAAGCCCTCGTCGCGCGCGCGGAACGGCTCGGCCACATCCTCATGGTGGCCCAGAACTACCGGTACACCCCCCTCCCGCAAACCGTCAAGCGGATTCTGGCCGCCGGCAAACTCGGCGCTCTAGGCTATGCCGGCATCTCCTTTCACAAAGGCCCCCACTTCGGCGGGTATCGTGAAAAGATGCCGTTTCCCCTCGTGCTTGACATGTCCATCCACCATTTCGACCTGCTGCGGTTCTTGACGGACAGCGACGTGCGCGCCGTCCAGGGCGCCACCATCAACGCGCCCTGGAACTGGTTCAAAGGCGATGCCAGCGTCATGGCGGCCCTCGAACTCGAGAACGGCCTGTGTGTCAATTATCACGCAAGCTGGGTGGCCCAGGGATGGGAAACGCCCTGGAACGCCAACTGGCGCTTCGACGGCAGCAAGGGCGTCTTGTTATGGGAAAACGATGAGCTGTTTCTAGCGAGTTCGCCCGCACGCCGGCGCAAAATCCGCGAGGTAAAGTGGCCCGTCACCGCCCAGGCCTTTCTCCTGGACGCGTTCGCCGCGGCCATCGAATCCCGCCACGCGCCCGAAACCAGCGCCGCGGACAATCTGAAGAGCCTCGCCGTCACCTATGCGCTGGTGCGCGCCGTGAAAGAAAAACGCCGCGTGGAACTGCGCGAATTATTGGCATGAGAGCCTGAGAAAGGGTCACAGGCGTGGAGGCCACAGTACCCGAAACCACCCGCTATGGAGCCGCCGCACTCGTGCTGCTGGCCGTCGTATTCGTCTGCGCCGCCCCCTTCTATTGGCGCAATGCCGAGCTGCCCGAGGTGCGCGCCAGCGAATCCTACGAGAATAGCGACCTCTACGAGTTTGTCCTTCCCGCCACGCATTTCGCTTATGGGCGCGTGCGCAGCGGCCAATTCCCCCTGTGGAACGCCCGGCAAATGTGCGGATTGCCGCTCCTTGCCGACAACCGGATAGGCCTGTTTCAGCCCCTCAACGCCGTGTTTCTCGTGCCGCCCACCGAACGCGCCATGGCGCTCCATTCGTTCATGTGTCTCGCCCTGATGGGATTCGGATTCGTCCTGTATGCCCGGTCCCTCGACCTGGCATACGGCGCGGCCTTGATCGGCGGAATCGTCTATGCCTTCGCGGGCGCGTCCGCCGCCGCCATGTCGCGGCCCTATCTGGCTACGGCCCTCGCCTGGATGCCCTTTCTGTTCTGGACATGCCGCGAGTTCACGCGATTCGGCGGCCGCGGCTGGATGCTCGGGGCAGGTCTAACGGGCGCCGCCTTCATCTTTTCCGGCGCTTACGCCATCGTCGTCATGGTTCTCCCCATACTGCTCGTGTACACCATCCTGCACGGCTTCACAAAACGGCGCGACGAGTTCCGGTTGCGCGCCGCCCTGGGAGGCCTGGCCATTGGAGGAGCCATCGCGGTCTGTCTCACGGCCATTCAATGGC
>JAAZAB010000021.1 GCA_012514555.1 Lentisphaerota bacterium | reverse complement strand
TGGCGGTTTCATACATCGACGTGCCGGGATACCGCAAATCGCTGGCACGAGGCCCGCCCAACTCCTCCATGGTCGTCTTCGACGTGCGCCAGGTGAACATCATGGGACCGACGGCCTGCCCTCTGGGGCTGAATCCGAAAAGCTCCACCCGATGCAGACCGGCCGTCAGGTTAACCTCGCCCCCCAAACCGCCCTGCTTCTCGTTTTTCTTGGAGAGCGGAACCGGTTTGCCGTCAATCACGATCTCCATCGCGCCGGAGCGGATCATCGGCGCGACCCATGTGGGACCGGGGGCCGTGACCTCAGTGTGGGCCAGCAGATAGATGGCGTTCCCGCCGGGCTTCCACTCGCAGACCGCCATCGGGACCGATTCGCCCTGCCAGGTTCCCGCTGACCAAGCCTGATTGTGAAAATGGGTCTTGGCATCCACCGAACCCAACCGGCTGAGTTTCTGCGCCGCGGCTTTGGCGCTGGTTCCGTTGACCTCACAGCGGATGGCACTGGGGGTCAACCCGCTTGCCGGAGTCCACGTTGCGAGTTTTTTCGCGCCCCGGACATACAGAACCGCGGTCTTCCCCTCTTTCGGTGCCGCGAAGACCACGGCGCAGCCGATCTCTTTAGCGTGCCACAACACCGCGCTTGTCAGCGGGTTCCCCGCCTCGTCAAACGCGAGCGTTTCGGGAAAGGGGCCCGGCAGACTCCCGCCGTCAGGGAGTTTCACGAAAAAACCGGCGCTGGGGTGGCTGGGCGCCCGAGTCAGCCCCACTACAAAGCGGATCGTCGCGTCCCGGACCGCCCACTCGCCGGGTTCCGCGGCCCGGCAGCACAACCCGGCTGCCAAGACCGCCGGGAGGAGACCCCGTATCGCGTTCCGCATCATCGTTTTCATACGCATCCCTGTCTGAGCCCGCACACGCGGGACCACACGTTACAGTTCCTTGTTGAGCTTCTTGTAATAATCGGCGTTCAGCTCCCGGTACTTGGCGGGGGCCAGATCCTGTTCCGCTTCGATCACATCCGTCAGGGTCGAGACGGCCACGCCGCCGTCCAGCGTGGTCGCGCTGCCCTCGCCGAGTTCCGTCTTGGCTTTCTTCAAAGCGCCGATCGCCTTGCGCCGCAGTTCGGCAACCTGTCCAATCGGAACCCCCTTGGAAACCGCGTCCGAGGCCTGCCGGATATGGTGCGCGGCCGTTTTCAGCGAATCGGTGCGCAACCCTTTCAGGGAAGCCTGCGCATACGACTGGTCGGCCTTGCGCGCCATCTGCTCCATGAACTGCGCCCACGAGCCGGCTTCGGAGGCGTCCATGCGTTCGGTACCGCCGCTGTCGCCCCAGTCGTCGCCTTTTCCGGAACCCAGCTTACCGCCGCCCGTGGCCTTGGTTTGCGCCTCGCCATCCGCCACGACCTGTCCCGACTGGGTCGGATCCTGCGTCCGGCGCGCCTCGATGTTGTCGTCCCCCTCGGAGATTGTCCCCGAACCCGCGGCGCTTTCACCGCTCGACATCCCCTGCCGCCCGACATTCGACCGCCCGTCCTGTTCTTTGTGATCCGGCGTCGTGTTCCCCGATTTACCCTTTGCGGAGAAGGTGGTCGTGTCGCCCTCGGTGATCAGAGCACCCATCTCCATGTCCGGCAACGCCTGGTTGATGGCACCGTCGTCGGCCTCCCTGTCCATCTTCTCATCGATCTCCAGCAGATCGCCGATGATGTCTTCCATTGCGGTCTGCAGGGGTGTCAGCGCGACACCTTCCGGCATCTCTTCCTTGTCAAAGGCCTCATCCGTCACTTTGGTGGTGTCGGGCTTATCCCCCAGCCACATCTCGACATCCTCAATCAACTTTTCGGCCTTCTCCATCGCTTCCAGATAGTGCTCGCGCTTCATGACGGCCTTCTCTTTAACCGGACCGCCCTCCTGATCCTTCGTCCCCGAGTCCTTTTCCTGAGTCACCTCCTCGAACACGGAATAAAGGTCCTCGACCAGATCGTTGCCGACATTCAGGTGGGCGAAAATATCCAAATCGCGCGGGATCTGGAGCATCGCATCCTCGATGTTCTTCCGGATCTCCTCGGCCTCCTGCTCCATGACGTCGAAATCTTCCGTGTTCCGGTCCCGGTTTTCGGCGATTTTATCCATCTCTTCCTTCAACCGTTTTTCGGCCGCCTTGAGCTTCTCCAGTTTCGCCCCGGCGATCTGGAGTGCCTCGATCATCTCTTCGCGCGACTCCTTCTCCTCCTGCGCCTGAACCTCCTCGAACCGTTTGCGCTCAAT
>JAAZAB010000216.1 GCA_012514555.1 Lentisphaerota bacterium | reverse complement strand
GTTGCAGCGGGTTCGGAGTATGTCACAATACACCTTCACCCGCTACGCCTTGCATCTGCCGCACTCTGACCAATCGCAAAATCCGGGTTGAAACGCGATGTTTCAGGACTTGGCTTTTGCTGCCTTTGCCTCGATGGCGGCCAGGCGGTTTTCCAAGCCGGCGACGCGCTCCTTGAGGTTCGACATGCGCGACATGTGCGCGATTAGCTTGGTTGCCTTGTCGAAGGGCAGGGCAGGGCTGCCCAGGTACATGCCGCGGTTTTCAATATCCTTGCTTACGCCCGATTGCGCTCCGACTATCACGTCGTCACAGATCGTCAGGTGCCCCGCGACGCCCACCTGGCCGGCGAGAATGGTCCGCGCCCCGATTGAACTGCTGCCGGCTATGCCGACCTGGGCGACAATAACCGCGTTGTCGCCTATAGTGACGTTGTGTGCGATCTGGACCAGGTTGTCTATTTTGACTCCGTTCCCGATGCGGGTCCGTCCGAAGCGGGCGCGGTCAACCGTGGTATTCGCTCCGATTTCCACGTCATCCCCGATCACCACGATCCCGATTTGCGGTATCTTTCTGCGCGCCGCGCCCTCCTGGGCGTAGCCGAAGCCGTCGCTGCCGATCACCACGCCGTTGTGAAGGATTACGCGCGAGCCGATGCGGCAGTGCTCACGAATGGTGACATTGGGGTAAAACCGGCAGTCGTCGCCCGCGCTTGCGCCGTGTCCGATGTAGCAGCCGGCCACCAGCACGCAGCGCGCCCCGATCGAGGCGCCGCTTTCAATCACAACGTGGGGGCCGATGTAAGAGCCGCTCCCGATGATTGCATCCGGGGCCACGACCGCCGAGGGATGGATTCCGGGCTCGAATGTCACGGGCGGTGGCGCGAACCATTCCGCGACCCTGCTGAAGGCCTGCTCGGGATTGGCGGCCCGGATCAGCGATGCGGGGCAGGGGTGGGCCCATGAGGGTTCGACTATCACGGCGGTGGCGCGCGTTTCCGATGCAGCATGCGCGTACTTCGGGTTTGCCACGAAAGATATTTCGCCGGCTTCCGCATCGCGAATGCCCGCCACCCGCTCCACGACGGCCGAAGGGTTGCCGTCAAACGACGCTCCCAGTCGAACGGCGATCTCTTCAACCGTCATTTTCACTTCGACGCCCCCTTGGGCTCCTTGTCCGCGGCTGGCTTTTTCTGGTCTTTTGCGTCAAGACCTTCAGGCGCATCCTTATTGACGAGCGCCACTATTTCATCCGTGATGTCCAGGGTTTCGTCGTAGTAGATCACTGCCTCAGTATTGTTGAAGGTTTTTCCCGATGAGTCCAGGACCATGGTGATTCCCTTGGCCTTTACGCGCGAGGCTATGATAGCGCGGATTTCCTCGACGAGCTCCTGCTGCTTTTCCTGCATGTCCTGGCCCAGGCCTTTCTGCTTCGTGCGTTCGAACAGGGCCAGTTCCTCCTCGGCATCCTTGAACTCGGAGAGCTTGGTTTCCGCCAGTTTTCGCTTCTTGTCGCGCTCGCTGTCGGAAAGCGATGTGTCCCTCACATCCGCCGCCATGTTTTCCAGTTCGGCCTTGATCGCTTTCAGCGCGTTGACCTTTTCCTTGCGCTCAAGCTCGACAGTATCGGCGCGGGCCTTGAATTCGGTGTTGGCTTTTTTGGTCTTGTAATACTCGTCGAAGACCCGCTTCATGTTGATGAAGGCAACTTTGAAATCGGCCGCCGGCGCCGGCGCCGCCATGGCAAAAGCCATTGCTGCGCAGAGGATGGAAATGGAATGACGCAGGTTCATGGTGTCTCCTTGTTTTGCGTTAGAAATCGTAGCCCATTGTAAAGTTGAACCGCGGATTAGTGCGATAGAGGTCCCCGGGCATTTTGAGCGGCCATGCATAGTCTATCCGGATGGGGAAGGCGGGGAAGTCCAGCCTCACGCCGAGCCCGATATCGGTGCAATAATCCCAAAGGTCGAATTCGTAGGGGTTCGCCCATACGTTGCCGATGTCATAGAAGCCGGCCACGCGAAACATGTTGACGACCGGGATGGTGTATTCAAACTGTGCCATGGCCCCGGACTTGCCGCCCAGCGGTTCGCCGGTTGCCGCGTCGATCGGTCCGACATGGCGGTATTTGAAGCCGCGCATGGTTTGCGCCCCCCCCAGGAAGAGGCGGTCGAAGAGGTGGACGTCCTCATCGCCGCCGTATTCCTCAACCATCTCGGCCCAGCCCCGCACGCTCAAGACATGGTCGAACCAGAGCGGAAAGAACGTGGCCGAACTGAACTCGAAGCCGTAATCCTGCGCGTCAAAGCCCAACGGGCCGCCCGCAACGAAAGTGCCTATTGAAAAGCGGGTGCCTTGCGTGGGGATGAAAGGCCTGTCGCGGGAATCGTATTTGAACGCAAGGTTCAGCTTGCTGGCGGTTGTAATGCCGTCTTCCCGGATAATGAGGGGCGGGGCGTTGCTGCTTACGTCGTAGACATTGTAGCGGTCCAGGCTGTACTTGAGCTCAACGCGGTCGAAAAACCACGGAAAGGCCTTTCCGAAAGTCACTGAGCCCCCTGTTTGGCGCATGTTGTATTCATCGCTCAGGTACTCCATGGTATGGTGATAGAAGTCCAGGCCGAGCGACAGGCGCCTGCCGAGGAACCACGGCTCCACAAAGGATATCTGGTAGTCTGCGCGCTCCGTTCCCAGCTGGGCGCGAAGGCGCAGCTTCTGGCCCCCGCCGGTGAAGTAGGGGAAGCCCATGAGGTCGAAGTTGCCCTGGGAGAGCTCGATGAACCCGATGATGTCGTCTATGCTGGAGTATCCCGCGCCTATCGTGAAGTTCCCGGTTTGCGCCTCGTCCACTTCGTAGATGATGTCGTCCTGCCGCGGGTCGTCGGTTGCCATGGGAAAGCTGGTCACCGTCGAGAAGAAACCAAGGTTCTGCAGCACGCGCTCGCTGCGCTTGGCCTTGACCATGTCGTAGACCTCGCCGGGATGCACTAGGATTTCCCTGCGAATCACCTCGTCGCGCGTTCGGGTATTGCCGGTTATGTCAACGTAGCGCAGGTGGATGAGGCTGCCCTCGGTGAAGCGGAAGTTGACGTCGGCCGTCGGCTCGTTCGTGCGGGTGCTGACATTGTGCCGCACGCTCGCCCGGATGTAGCCCCGGGCGGCATAGTAATTCTGAAGGGCATTGGCGTTTTTTTCGATGGCTGCGAGGGATGCCAGGTCGCCGGGCCTGAGCGTCAGAAGGCCGGCCAGGTCGTTTGTGGGAAAGAGCGTTATTCCGGAGAGCGAGATGTTACCGACCCGGAATTCCCTGCCCTGGCGCACGGGATAGGAGGCCACAAGCATGACCTTGCCGCGATAGCTGACATCCGGGGATCCGACCCGGGCTTCCAGGAAGCCCCTGTCCAGGAAAAGCCTGCGGATGACCTCCCGGTCATCCTCAAGGTCATCGCGGTTGTACGTGCCCGAGCCTGTCATCCATGACAGCAGCGGCTTCCAGACGCGGTGCGACAAAGCCTTCCGCAGGTCCCTTTGCGATATGGCCAGGCCTCCGGCGAAGCGATGGGTCAACGCCTTTCGAGGAGCCTTGTCCCGGACACCGGAGTCATCCTTGAAGTAAAACTTCTTGAGCTTAGCGCGCTGGTTTTCCTTCACGCGAAGCGTCACCGTTGCCGTGCCGTTGG
>JAAZAB010000215.1 GCA_012514555.1 Lentisphaerota bacterium | reverse complement strand
TCAGAGGTCTGCGCCATTATTTTCAGCCACAGGCACAGGCTCACCGGAACCGATCCGGGCAGCGGCCCGGTCCAGGACCCGCCGGCCAGGTGGCTCCAGAAGCCGATCGAGTTTTCCAGGTCCACCGTGTAAAGGTCGGGCAGCCCGAAGAAGTTGTGGGCGAATTCCTCGGTCAGCACGCCAAGATCGAGATTCTCGGGCTGCATGGTGTAGGGCGCCGCGTAGATGTCGTCGTTCGTGGTTGCCGGGTCGCCCTCGTAGACCTTGAACCCGGCCGGCCAGCGTTCATTGTTCCGCATGTCCGAGCTGTGTGACCAGATCGCGAAGTCGCCCTGTGCGCCGCCGCCGCTTTCCTGGCCCGTGCCCGCGTGGATGATCCAGCAGGTGTCCACGATCCCGTCCTCGTTCCCGTCGTACTTCTTCCAGAACGCGTTCGTGCCGGTTTCGTTGTAGTACCCCGGGTGCTCGGCCATGAACTTGGCAAGCGCGTCCTCCACGAGCTGGGCCGCGGGGATGTTCGTTCCGTTCACTTCCGCGCCGCCGTAGTGCGCGCCCGTGTAGTAGTTGTCCGCGCCGTAATAGCCCTCGCTGTGGTCCACTCGCACCCAGCCCTGGACCGAGCCGCTGAGCGCCACGCTGTTGGAGCCCGCCGCGTGGTCGTAATAATCCTGCACGGTGTAACCCTCAAGGTTGATCCCCGGCAGCCCGTCATACGGGTCCGTCAAATCCATCCTGATCCGCCCCACGCCAAGGTATCCGAAGATCAGGCGCTCGTAAAAAGCGGCGTCCGCCGTCTGCGCCGGCTCGTACCAGATCGTGGCGTTGTCGTTGGAGCCAGGTTTTGGGATCAGGCCCTTGAGCGGCCCGGAGGTGTTGGTGTAAGCCAGGGTGTTGTCGGCCAGGCGGTAGCCGTACGTGTCGCTTCCGCCGAAATCCACGGCCAGGGCGAAAATGGCGCAGGAAACCGGGATTGATTTTGAGGCCGCTTTGGCCGCGCGCGTTTCCCGGGCAAACTCTTTTTCGCGTGCCAGCGCACGGTCCCGGACTTCCCGGGAAATCCAGCCGTCGCCATCCGCCTGCAGCCGCCTGTTGAAGCGCTGGACCGCGCTGCGCACCTGGCCGGCTGAAGCGCCCGCCGGGATTTCACCCGAGACCCGCAGCCAGGCTTCGACCTTTTCCGGCCTCGGGAACACGTTGTGAGCGCCCCTTATCCGGTGCGCCCCGATTGCCCTGGCCGGCGCAGCGTCCGCGCCCGAGGCCATGGTTGACCGGCAGCAAACCGACAAGCCCAGGGCCAGTGCCGGCAGGATAAGCCGTGTTCTTGATTTCATGCGCCGCTCCTTTTGAATATTTGCGATTTGACAAATATTTTACTTCATTCATTCCCCACACAACAGGAAAAACATCCGGCCATGAAAGTCCAAGCCCTGATTATTGATTCCTGCTTGAGCGCATTGCGCCCGGATGAAGATGAACCCGGATTTTGCGTTTGACAAATGAACATCTTTTACAACAGCTCACCCGCACTTTTTCGTTCATGGCAATTCAAATGCAATGCAGGTGTAAATACCTGATGGTTTACCCATGATAAGTATTGTTCATTTTTCAAACGCAAAATCCGGGATGAATCTTGATACGGAGCGCGGATCAGGATACGGTTGCGCAAAGCTTTGCCCTGACAAGGGCTTTCTCAAGAAAAGTATGGAGGAGGGCTGGCCATGGGACGCAATGCCCGGGTTCGGAATAAATCCGTTGTCGTGGTGACCACCACCGTGTCCGGGTCCAAGGAGGCGAAGCGCATGGCTGCGCGGATCGTGGAAAGCCGCCTGGGTGCCTGCGTGCAGGCCATGCCGATCAGGAGCGTGTACCGGTGGAAAGGCAGGGTGGAGTCGGCCGGCGAGGTGCTGCTGGCAATCAAGACGCGCTCCGGCCTCGCAAGGCGCCTGACGGCTTTCATCCGGGCGCTGCATTCGTATGAAGTGCCCGAAATACTGGTCATGCCGGTAAAGGGCGGACTGCCGGAATACCTCGAATGGATATACGGGGAAACGGACTGACGGCGTAATACGAGGAGCAACATGAAAGTCAATGGCGAGACGATATCTGAAGACGAAGTTCGCAGGGAAGTACAGCGGCTTTCCCTTTTCTACAAGCAGTCCGGGGGCGATGTTGAGAGCGACGCCATGAAACGCAGGATCAGGCGCGAGGCGGCCGGGTTTGTCCTGGGCCGGGTGCTGCTGTCCCAGGAGGCGCGGCGCCAGGAGATCGAAATATCGCCGGTGGAGGTGGAGAACGATTTGGACGCGCTCAGGAAACAATGCGGCAGCGAGGAGCTTTTTCAGAAGCACCTGGAACAGCTTCAAATGACCGCGGACCAGGTGCGCGCCCGGATCGGGGCGGCGCGGCAGACGGACGCGTTGATCCGGCAGGTCACGCTGGAAGTGGAAGAGCCGACAATGGCGGAGATCACCCGTTTCATGGAGGCGCACCCGGAGCTGTTCGACAAGAAGGAAAGCGTGCGGGTGAGCCATATCCTGGCGCAGGCGGCGCCGGGCGACGCCGAGGCAAGGGCAATGGCGCGAAACGCGCTGGCGGATCTGCGGGAAAAAATCCTGGCCGGCGGCGATTTCGCGGAGGCGGCCGCAGCCTGCTCGGATTGCCCGAGCGGGAAGGACAGCGGCGGGGCATTGCCGGAATTCGGCCGCGGCGCCATGGTTCCGCCCTTTGAGGAGGCGGCCTTTGCGTTGCGGGAGGGAGAGCTGAGCGAGCCGGTTGAGACGGAGTTCGGGGTTCACCTCATACTCAAGCACGATCACAAGCCGGCCGGCCGCGCGCCGGCTGATGCGGTCAAGGGCGCGGTCCGCAACCTTCTGAAGGATATAGCCCGGAACAAGATGCTGCAGGACTATATCGCGGAACTGCGCAAAAAGGCGGTGATCGAGGACTGAACTCTCCGGCCCGAATCAACCTATATGGAGCAGTTCAACTGCTCCGCGGTTGTCTTCGCTCGCAGCAATCTGCTGATGCTGCACTGAATAGGTGAAAAACATCAAGAGAATATCCAATAACCAACAAGGAATATCCAATGTCCAAATTCGAGGACGAGGGGATAGGGGAGAGGAGATAGGAGGCAGAATCCAGAATTCAGAAGAGCTCTGAATTCAACGCTCTGTGTAGCCGTCGCGTTGCACGCGACGCTTCCTTGAGATTCAACGCGTCGCACAGCGACGCGGCTACACAAACAG
>JAAZAB010000214.1 GCA_012514555.1 Lentisphaerota bacterium | reverse complement strand
CAGTCCATGACGGCATTGTCGAAATCGTCGCCGCCGAGATGCGTATCGCCGTTGGTCGCCTTGACCTCGAACACGCCCTCCCCCAGTTCCAGGATCGAGATGTCGAACGTGCCGCCCCCAAGGTCGTAGACGGCTATTTTCTCGTCTTTCTTCTTGTCAAGGCCGTATGCCAGGGAAGCCGCGGTTGGCTCGTTTATGATCCTGAGCACTTCCAGCCCGGCTATGCGCCCGGCATCCTTCGTGGCCTGGCGCTGGCTGTCGTTGAAATACGCAGGGACCGTTATCACAGCCTGGGAAATCTTGTCGCCCAGAAACGACTCCGCGTCCATCTTCATTTTCTGCAGGATCATCGCCGCAATCTCGGGCGGAGTATGAATCTTGTCGCCAACCTTGATGCCCACGTCCCCGTTTTTCGCCCGCACCACGTCATAGGGCACCAGCGAAATCTCGTGCGAAACCTCCTCATACTTCCTGCCCATGAAGCGCTTTACCGAATACACCGTGTTCTTCGGGTTCGTTATCGACTGGCGCTTGGCCGCCTGCCCAACCAGCCGCTCGCCGCCCTTGGTAAACGCCACAACTGAAGGAGTGGTTCTCATTCCTTCAGCATTCGGTATCACCACCGGCTGGCCGCCTTCTATTACAGCCATGCAGGAATTTGTTGTACCCAAGTCAATACCAAGCACCTTGGCCATGATGTTACTCCATATTCAGAAATATGCCCCACCAGCACTTTTTTCAACAAGTGCAAGTAATAGAAGCAATGCCCATGCCAAAATTGAAACATCCTGACTAAATTTCCGTGTCTATTCTTATAAACTGCTTATCATTAACGTATTATATCTTTATTTGCTACTACAGCGCTTTTAATTGAATTTTGATGCAATAGGCAACGATGCGTCAAATTGGCGCATACATGCGCCGTCTTAGTGAGACATGGCTGTGACAGGAGCCGAAAAAAATGCGCCGCCGCCGGGCGCGGCGCTATTTCGTTGCGCCCGGCTTTGAAATGTCAGGGAATAGTTTCTGCGCGCAAGCGGGGCATAAGCCATGGGAGAACTCCGCCGCGGTGTGCTTGGAAACATATTCCTCCATCATCCACCATTGCCCGTTCTCGTCGCGAATGCTCTTGCACATTGCGCAGATCGGGACAATTCCACGGAGCGTCCGGATTTCCTCGCGCGCCAGCTTCAGTTCCACGTGGGCCTTGATGCGCGCCAAGAGTTCGGCCGAAGCAAAGGGCTTGGCCACATAATCCACGCCGCCGGCCTCGAACCCCCTGACAATGTCATCCATTTCAGTCTTTGCCGTGAGGAAGATGACGGGTATATCCTTGGTATCGGGGTCCGCTTTCAGGCGCCGGCACACCTCGTAGCCGTCGATCTCGGGCATCATGACATCGAGAAGGATCAGGTCCGGCTTCTCCCGCAGCACATAATCGAGAGCCTGTGTCCCGCTGAGAGCAAGGGCCGGCTCGTAGCCGTTTTTCTCGACCATGTCGCCAAGGAACTGAAGGTTCTGAGAATTGTCATCCACGATCAGCAGCAGCGGCTTTCGGTTCAGGGGCATGGGCTTGTTCCTCCATTTTCTTCAGCGCGTCCGCGATTTCCTGAAACTCCAGCAGCATTGCATCGGCGCGTGGCATGTTGTAGCTGTCCGCGGACGCGGCGAATTCCGCGGCGAACTCGCGGAGCGATGCCGAGCCGTGCGCCTCTCCGGCGTCCTTCAAAACAGCCGCGAATTTGCGCAGGTCGGCGATCTTGACGGCGCCGCGGAGTTTCAGCGAAAGCGGCAGCAGCTCTTCGGAAACCCGGCGGACCAGCCCCGGCAGGTCCGTCACGTCCGCAGCCCCGGCCGACTCCATGCGCTCGCGCCAGCCTGGGCGCCGGGCCGCCATGTCCGGGGCTTCCGTGCCGGGAGACTCGCGGCGCCGCGGCAGGAATTTTCCGATTTCCTCGAAGAGCGCCGCAACCGCAACGGGCTTGATCAAAAAACCGTCGAACCCCATCTCTTGCCACTTCTGGCGATCGTCGGCCTTGCCGAGGGCCGTCACGGCCACTACAGGCGTGCCGCCCGCGCCCGCGGAATCCCCCTTGATAATCCGCATGGCCTCCACGCCGTCCATTCCGGGCATTCTGACGTCCATGAAAATCATGTCAGGCTTCATATCCCGGGCCATTGACACGGCATTAAGGCCGCTGTCGGCCTCATGCACCGTCAGCCCGGCGGAAACCAGCAGTTCCCTGAGCATTGTCCGGTTGGACTCGATGTCGTCAACCACGAGCACGCGCATGCGCTCGAACCCGGCCCACCCGGTAAAATCGGACACGCCCATCTGCAAAGAGGCGCACGAATCCACGATTGCGACCTGTTTAAGAAGCAAGTCGAACCGGCTTCCCTCCCCGACCCGGCTCCGCAGGCGGATTTCACCGTTCATCATCCCGGCCAGCTTCCGGCTGATCGAAAGGCCCAGCCCAGTTCCGCCATACCTGCGCGTGCTCTGTCCGGACTGCTGGCGAAACGACTCGAACACCCGCGCCTGCTGCTCCCCGGGAATGCCGATGCCGCTGTCTTCCACCGACAGTTCCAGGTCGACTTTCCGGGGCTCCCCCCCTGTCCCGCCCGGCTCCCCCGCGGTTGGAACGGCGCGCGCGGAAACCCGGATAAATCCGCGCTCCGTGAATTTGACCGCGTTGCCCGTCAGGTTGAGCAGCACCTGCCGGACCCGCACCTCGTCAAGAAGGAGCAGGGGCGGCACGCCGGGATCGACCGCGGCGGAAAACTCCAGCCCCTTCTCCCGTATCTTGGCCTGGAAAACCTGGGCAACATCGGCCACAACGAATCGCAGATCAATGGGCGCCGGGTTGACCTGCATCTTTCCGGCTTCGATCTTGGACATATCCAGAATGTCATTGACTATCGTCAGCAGGCTCTTTCCGGCCTTCCTGATCCCATCGAGATGCTCGCGGTGTTTCCCGTCCGCCACCTTCAGCGCAAGCAGCTCTGAAAAGCCCATGATCGCGTTGAGCGGCGTCCGGATTTCATGGCTCATGTTGGCGACGAATTCGCTCTTTGCCCGGTTGGCGGCCTCGGCTTCATCGCGCGACGCGCGCAGCGCCCGGTTTGCCCGGTCTAGCTCAGCCATTTGCGACATGGCCTGGCTCTCGAAAAGCGCATGCTTTGCGTTCACGCGCGCGACCATGAACTCGAACGCCCGGTCCAGCATCCCGAGCTCGTCACGGACTTTTTGTTCGCGGGGCGCCGCTCCTTCGCCAAGCGCGACCTTTCCGGCGGCCTCGGTCAGGTTGCGGACCAGCCGGATTACGGGCCGGACCACGAACGTGGCGGCCGCCAGCACGCTCAGAAGCAAGCCCAGCGCCAGCAGCAGCGCCATGTTCCGAAACTCCCGGATGAACTCAAAGGCCTCGCCGATGTCACGCTTGACGATCACCGTCCAGCCGTGGCGTCCGACGGGCTGAATCGCGGCGAGAACCGCTACACCCCTGTGATCGCGGGTCTCTACGCAACAGGGCCGCTCCGCCTCCATCGCGAGAGCGGCGCCCTCGTCCAAGGCATTGCCGGACGAGCCCGGGAAAGTCTTGAAGGGGTCCAGGTACACAGGCATTCCGCTCGCCCTGTCCCTGCCGATCAGGGCCGAGTCCAGGGTGCTTCCGGAGCGCAGCAACACCGTCTCCGCCAGCATATCGGAGGCATCCGACTCGGTCATGATCCAGCCGGGCGTTTCCATGTTTGGGAACGGGCCGCGCACTTGAAGCAGACGCTCTCCGGCGCT
>JAAZAB010000213.1 GCA_012514555.1 Lentisphaerota bacterium | reverse complement strand
GTCCCGGCCGCCCCGGCAGTGTAGCCGCGCCGCTGTGCGGCGCGCTTTCACGCGCATGCGGCGGCCTCAGTCTCTGTCCTTGAGGCCGCCCTTGGAACATGTTGACAAGCGCCTTCGAGCGAGTGTAGATTTAATGGAAAGCCCTCGAATCTGCGGGGCGTCCAACATCCAACCTGAAAGCGCACGCAATGAACCGTAAGAGTTTCTACGTAACCACGCCCATCTACTATGTCAACGACGCGCCGCACATCGGGCACGCGTACACTACAATCCTTGCGGATGTCCTGGCCCGCTATCACCGCCTGCTCGGCGTGCCGACGCGTTTCTTGACCGGCTCCGATGAGCATGGCCAGAAGGTCCAGCGCGCGGCCGAAAAGGCCGGCGTGACGCCGCAGGCCCACGCGGACCGCACGGTTGTCCACTTTCTCGATCTCTGGCGCAAGCTTGGCGTAACGAACGACGACTTCATACGCACCACGGAGCCGCGGCACGTGCAATCAGTCCAGAAGATACTGGCCGGGCTGTACGAGCGCGGCGAAATCTACAGGGCCGAGTACGACGGCTGGTACTGCGTGCCCTGCGAGCGGTTCTTCATGGAAAAGGATGCGCAGGATCTCAAGTGCCCCGAGTACGGCCGGACCCTGGAGAAGCTGACCGAGTCCAACTATTTCTTCAGGATGGGCAAGTACCAGGAATGGCTGGTGGAATACATTCACGACCATCCCAAGTTCATCCAGCCGGATTTCCGGAGGAACGAGACGCTCGGGTTCCTTCAGAAAAAGCTCAATGACCTGTGCATTTCCCGCTCGAAAAAGCGCCTGAGCTGGGGCATTGAGCTGCCGTTCGATCGCGATTATGTCACCTATGTCTGGTTTGACGCCCTCGTGAATTACATCAGCGCCATTGGATATCCCGGGGATCCCGGCATGTTCGCGCGCTGGTGGCCGGCGTCCTATCACCTGATCGGCAAGGATATCCTGACAACTCACACGGTGTACTGGCCCGTCATGCTCAAGGCAATGAACCTGCCAATGCCCGAAACGGTATTTGCGCACGGCTGGTGGCTCCTGGGCGACAGCAAGATGAGCAAGTCGGCCGGAAACGTGGTGAACCCGATGGACATGGCTGAAAAATACGGGGTGGACGCGTTCCGGTATTTCCTGATGGCGGAAATGGTTTTGGGCCAGGACGCCTCGTTTTCAGAGGACGCCTTCGTCCGGCGCTACAACGCCGACCTGGCCAACGACCTCGGCAACCTGCTCAGCAGGGTCATGAAGATCGTGGCGTCCAACTGCGGCGGAATTCTGCCGGCGCCCGGCCCGGAGGGCGAGCCGGAGCAGGTCCTGCGCGAGGCGGCCATTGGCGCGGCCGGGGCCATGGAGCGTTCTATCGAAGCCATGCGCCTTGACCAGGGGCTCGGCGCGGTTGCGGGCGTTGCGCGCGAAGCCAACCGCTACCTTGAAAAGCGCCAGCCATGGACCCTTGCTAAGGAGAAAAGGGCTGATGAGCTGAACACGGTGCTGTACACTGCCGCGGAAACGCTCCGGATCGTAAGCGGTCTGCTGTACCCGGTCATGCCGGGCAAGATGCTCGAACTGCGCGAGGTCCTCGGCATGGGCGCGCGCGAGCCCGCGATAGCCGACCTCAAGGTCTGGGGTCTTCTCAAGCCTGGAACCGCGGCTGGCGCCATGCGGATTCTGTTTCCGAAAGTCCTGCCTAAGGCCGAGACGGATGTTCCGGCCCCGGCCGCGGCCGCGCCAAAGAAGGCCCCTGGGCCGGCGGTTCCAGGCGTGATCGAATACGGCGATTTCGCGAAAGTCCAGCTCAAAACTGCGCGCGTCCTGGCCGCGGAAAAAGTTGAAGGCGCTGACAAACTGCTGAAGCTCCAAATTGAAGTCGGAGCCGAGAAGCGCCAGATCGTGGCCGGAATAGCGCAGTTCTACAAGCCAGAGGAGCTGATCGGCCGAACGATAGTCATCGTGGCCAACCTCAAGCCCGCCGTCATACGCGGCGTTGAGTCGAACGGCATGCTCCTGGCCGCCGCCGTCGGCAAGGATTTGCGAATCGTCATGGTTGACGGCGAAGTCCCGTCCGGCGCCGCCATACGCTGAAAGCTGCCGGTTCCTGCGGGTGAACCGGAACATTCCTGCCTGCCCGTGACGCGCTCAGTGGCGCAGCCACCTGGGAGCGCGGCCCGCTTGCCCTTCGAAGCCGCCTCGGCGAAGAATGGGTCCCGGCCGCCCCGGCAGTGTGGCCGCGTCGCTGTGCGACGCGTTG
>JAAZAB010000212.1 GCA_012514555.1 Lentisphaerota bacterium | reverse complement strand
GGATGGGTCATCGGACGTCGGTATCCAAGGCCGTGCGACAGATAGAGAACACCCGAGATCCAGAATGCTTCCTGTGGCGCCAAACGCTTGAGAATATTCCAAGAATCTCGGACTGACCCCTTGTTCTCCCGGAACCGCGAGTTCACGGACCTTCTCAGGGCAATGCCGGAGTTTCGGGAGCAGACGGGATGCGCCGATGCCAGGATGGCATGGACCGATGACTACGGAAGCCTCCTTTCCGTGCTCCGCCGAAACAGCCCGCCATGACGCTCCCATGTGCGCGCTTGCGCCGGCAGACATGTGTGGATGCAGGGTGGATCAGCGCAACCTTGCGGATGGGTCATCGGACTTCGGTGTCCAAGGCCGTGCGACAAATGGAGAACACCCGAGATCCAGAATGCTTCCTGTGGCGCCAAACGCTTGAGAAAATGCCAAGAATCTCGGACTGACCCCTTCCCCCAGGGGCGGGGCGCGTTGGTCAGGCCGCCGGCTCAGCCCGTTCAGGGCTTCGACACGGTGTCGGCCTTCCGTGGACGGCGAGCACGGTGAACGGTCTTTGAAGACAAAGCCCGTTCCCCGTGTCGCCGGTGTGTTGATGAACAGGGGAACCCCCGCAATGATTTCCCGTTCCAAAAAGCGCCTTGCATCGGATGATGAGGGTGATAATATGCCGCCCCGACACGATGATTTGGCTCGCACGAGCCGGCGGTGAGAGGGAATGATCTGCAATGCGCTGCCCGAAATGCACATTCTTGAACGACAAGGTGATTGACAGCCGCGAGGCCAAGGATGGGGACGTGGTCCGGCGCAGGCGCGTGTGTCTCAAGTGCGGCTACCGTTACACCACGTATGAGCAGATTGTGAGGGCCAACCTGCGCGTGCTCAAGCGCGACGGGCGCCATGAGCCGCTGGACGTGATCAAGCTCAGAAACGGGATACTTCGCGCCTGCGAGAAGCGGCCGGTCAGCTCCGAGCAGATAGACACGGTCGTGGATTCCATCATGACCGACCTGGACAGCGAGTACGACAAGGAAGTGCCCAGCACGATCATCGGCGAAAAGGTCATGGAGCGCCTTGAAAAGCTCGACGAGGTGGCGTACGTGCGCTTTGCTTCGGTGTACCGGCGGTTCAAGGATGTGAACCAGTTCATGCTGGAGGTCCGCGGGCTCATTGGAAAGGCATGATTTCCTTCGCCACAACCGAATCGGACCGGCTTCGCGAGGCGCTGGCCCTTGAGATTGCCGGGGAAATAGCCGCGATTGACCGCGCGGACGGGCGCAAGCCCGACGACGCGCTGTGCGCCGAGGTGGCCATGGCCGTGGCCGAAACCCTTGCCGGGGATCGCGGCGCGGTCCGGGTTCGAGGCTCGGACCTGACTTATTTGATTGCCAAGTCCCTTTGGTCCGTGGGCGAGGATGTCCGCGCGCGGCGCTGCCTTGACATGGGCCATCCCGGGCATCCGCTTGCGGCGGATGCCGTGTGCAGTCCTGATTCCTCGCTTCTTGTCTGGCGGGCATGTTTTTCGCGGGGCCTGCTGCGCGAAGAGCCGCATGCGCCCGTGGGCGGGGCGGCCTGGATTCTCGATTGCGCGAAGCTTGCCGAATCTCTCGGCATGGCCTTGGAGCTGACGCTCTCGAACGCGATGAACGCCATTCTGCGGCGGATCGCCTTCATCTGGGACCGCACCCGCGGCCGCGGGCTTCTGGGCCTCAGGCGATTTGACGCGTTTTCACCCGGCTCGGGCCGGAGGCGCGCGGAGTTCAGGCGGGAAATCCTGGCGCTCTGCCGGGCGCGCCTGGAAGCTTTGCGCGATGCCCGGCAATGGGAAGAGGCGCCGTGCGTTATTCACTGGGAGCTGCGATGAGTTCCGCGTTCAACCTGCCGTGCGGGCGTTCCACGCGCCGGGGCTTTCTCAAGACCCTGGCGGCGGTCGCGCCCGCGCTGTTTCTGCCGCGCCGCCTCATGGCCGGCGAGGAGCCCGCGCAGGAAGCCAGCGCCGCGGAAGCCGGCGAAGACTCAGTGTTCTTTGTCAGGCGCGACGAATGGCATGAGGGTTGTCCCGACCTTGGCCGCCTGCGCGACGCGGAGACGTTCACGCGCATGACGGTGCATCACGAGGGCAACGCCGTGAATCATGAAACGCGGCAGGACGGCGTGCGCGAGCACCTTGGCGGGATTGTGGGCGCGCATCTTCAAAAGCGCTATGGCGACATCGGCTACCATTTCGTCATTGATTACGCGGGCCGCATATGGGAAGGGCGCTCGCTTCTTTACGAGGGATCGCACGTGGCCCGCGAGAATGCCGCCAACCTCGGAGTCATGCTGCTTGGGAATTTCGAAAAGCAGGAGCCGTCCGAACGGCAAATCAAGTCGCTGTCAATGCTGACGGAACTTCTGCTCCGGCATTACCCGATTGCGCGCGACGCGATATTCGGCCACTGCGATCTCGGCTCCAGCGCATGCCCGGGCCGCTATCTTTACTCCCCGTACATTCACCTTCTTCGCAAGGCGCCGGACCCGGCCGCGGCAGGCGGGGAAAGCGCAAGCGGCAGGATTCTGGGCGAGCACCTGGCGCATATGCGCAGAGCCTGAAGGAGAGGCAGGCAGCATGGCCGCGGCTTGCGCGCATGGCGGCGGTTCGCGGGCTGGTGTTCGTTCCCGGAACTTTGCCGCCCGGCCGGGCGAATTCCGCCATTAAAAAGGGCAGGCTATTTCGCCGGAGCGGGAGAGGGGAGTCGAACCCCCGACGTTCACCTTGGGAAGGTGACATTCTACCACTGAATTACTCCCGCTTTGTAAGGAAAAGTTGAACCATACTTTGCGCTGAGCGCGTTATCAAGGAAAAAAAAGGTCGGGCATCTTACTTTGTTACGCCCAGGGCGCTGCTGCCTGCTTATCCCGGATTTTGCGTTTGAAAAATGAACGACACATATAACTGGTGAACCATCAGGCTTTT
>JAAZAB010000211.1 GCA_012514555.1 Lentisphaerota bacterium | reverse complement strand
TAGGCCAGGGCGGTTGCGGCGAGCACTATCCATGCGAGCTGGGGCCACACCTCCCAGATCGGACCGAGGCCGCCGCGGGCCACGCTCCAGGCCGCGAGCGGGAGCGTCAGCAGGCTTCCGAACAGGGAGGAGAAACCCGCAAGCACCATTGCGCCGTAGCGCCGCACGACGAGCCGCGACACGCAGATTCCGGCGGCAAAGAAAAATGCCGCGGCCAGCATGAGCCCAATGGCGGCGAGCGCGCCGGGGGCGAACGCGCCCGATTCCCAGGCGAAGCACGCGACGCCCGCCGCGCCGAGCAGAACGGAAACCCACTTGGCCGGGCTCCAGCTTTCGCGGTTGATGAAGCGCGAGAGGACCAGGACAAAGAGCGGGTTGGCGCTGAAGACGACGGCGCAGGAGGCGGCCTTTTCAAACGCGAGAATGGCCGCGTGGTAGAGGGTCAGCGACATGGTCACCCCGAGGAAGCCGTTGAGGAGGAAAATGGAGTAGTCCTTGCGCGACAGGCCGGGGCCGATGCGCCGCAGGGCGGGCGCTGAAATGAGCAGCAGGACGATCCCGGCGACAAAGAAGCGGATGAAGACCATCTCGAACGGGCTGATGCGCTGCCCGATCTGCTTCGAGGCCACCTCGACGGTGCTGAACAGGGCTATTCCGCCAAGCAGTGCGGGGAGCCCGGAGCGCTCTTCAGGCGGGGGCATCGGGGGCGGGCCCCCTTTTGTAGGACTGGTTGATCTTTTCAGCCACGTCCTTGAAATTGATGTCCGCCTGGTAGATTTCCTTGAATCGGGCCATGGCCTCGGCGGAGCGCCCGGCCTGGTCCAGGAGGGTTCCCAGCAGGTAGAGGATTTCCTTGCGCATCTCGTTCATGTTGGGCACTTCGCCCTCCGCCTTGAGGAGCTGCTCAACGGCCATGTCGGCCTGGCCCTTCTCCTTGAAACACACGGCAAGCGAATAGAGTGATCGGACCCGGTTCTTGGGAATGCGCATGGATTGCTGGAACAGGCGGATGGCTTCGTCGTGCTGGCCGATGGCGAGCAGCGCTTCCCCGCATACGAACTTGAGCTGGAGGTCGTTCGGATAACGCTCCACTTGCGCGCGTATTTCCTTGAGCCGGAATTCCTCCTTCTCGGCGCGCTTGCGGTCGGCGCCGGGCTTGTCGCCGTTTTCCACGAGCATGGCGATCTCGCGGTCGAACTGCTTGAGCCTGATCGAGAGAATGTTCTGGTCAACCTGGGGATCGTTCATGCCGGATACGCGGCGGATTTCGGTAAGGGCATATACGGCGTCTTCAAGGTGGTTCGCCTGCTCGTACAGCGTGGCGAGCGCGCGCCGGTGATTGACGTTTTCGGGCTCCTGCTGGACCTTGGAGACGGCGTCGCGGATGAGCGCTTCCAGGTCGGACTCGGCCTTGACCCGCCTGTTGGCGGCCTCGAGGCGGCTTGCCTCGGCGGCGTCGCGCAGCCTGTCGCGGAAGGACCCGCCTTTTTCGGCCGCTTCGCCCATGCCGCTGTTTTTCATGCTTTCCAGGGCCAGGATATCCTTCAGCGCCTTGACGGCGGCCATGTCGGTGGGCTTGGCCTGCACAACGTGCTCGAAGCACTCCCTTGCCTCCTCGAGGCGGTTCGCATTCTTCAGGATGTCGCCCATCGAGGAGACGAGCTCGGTATTTTCGGGATAGTATTCCCTTACGGTCTGGAGCGTGTGTATCGCGATTTCGGGCATGCCGGCCTTCTCCGCCGCCGCGCACTGGAGGCGCACGAACGGGAGGTTGAACGGGTCTTTGCGCAGCACGCGGTCGGAGAGCTGAAGGGCATCGAGCGCCTGGCCGGCGCGGAGCGCCTTGCGGCCCTTGAAGAGGTCGCCCAGGCCGCCGAGCGTCGATATCACGTGGGCGACCTGGTGGGATATGGCGGAAGAATGCGTTTCGTTGAAGGCGTTGATGCTGGCGGCCCTGAGAAACTTTCGAGCCTGCATGAACGAGGGCGCCATTTCAAGCGCGGCGAGAAACATGTCGATGGCGTAATCGTAGTTTTTTCGCTCGACGGCGACCAGGCCCTTGTCGAAAAGCTCCCGCGCGCGCCTTGGGATTTTGTCATCTGCGGCTTCTGCCATGAAAAACTCCTTTTGTTTCCTGAAAATACAGTCTACACTTCTGGTTTTTTCCAGTCAATGGCTGAAACAACATAACTCCGAGGCAGCCGGAAGCGGGAATTAAGGAGTAAAAATGAGGACGCCGTTTCGCAGACCGCCATGGCTCCCGGCTGCCTGCGCGGCAAAGGAACAACGCGATCGCGGCCGCGGCAAGGCGGCGGAATCCCGTTCATGACAGAGCGAAGAAAACCTGTTCCGGGGTGGCTCGGGCTCCTGCTGGGCCTGGCGCTTGGCGCTTGCGCGGCCCCGGATGCCTTCAGCGCGCAAGCGGCCCCGGCCTCCTGCTCCGTGAAGCAGACAATGCGGAGGTTTGGGTTTTCGGGTCCGGTCGTTCGCGGCCGGCAGATCGTGCTGAATAACAAGTGGCACAGCCTCGTGTTCGAGGCCAACGGCCGGAAGTGCCTTTACGACGGCACGGTTGTCTGGCTGACCGCCCCCGTGTTCAGCGACGGCGGGGAATGGCGCCTTTCCAGGGCCGACGTCGACAAGGTCTTGTCCCCGCTGTTTGCCCCGTCCGCCGCGCTCGCCCGGGCCGGATACTCGAGGATCGTGATCGACGCCGGGCACGGCGGCGACGACCACGGCGCCGTCGGCCGGCGGCGCGGGAGCCGTGAAAAGAGCGTCAACCTTGACATTGCAAGGCGCGTCAGGTCCATGCTTTCACCGCACCTCGATGTATTCATGCTGCGAACGGACGACCGGACCCTGTCGCTCGAAGCGCGCGCGGCGCGCGCCGCAAAGCTCAAGCCGGACATATTCATCAGCATTCACCAGAACTCCGCGACCGACCGGAACGCCTCGGGCGCGGAAACGCACGTGCTTCCTCCGGCCGGAAGGCCGATCACGGCTTCCAGCGAGGTCACGGCCAGGGACCGCGCATTCTACATGGGCAACCGGTCTGACAGCGCGAACACGTGCCTCGGGTACCGCATTCAGCAGAGCCTCGTCAAGGCCACCGGCGCCGGGGATCGCGGGCTGCGGCGCTCGCGCTTCTACGTCATACGAAACATGCCGTGCCCCGCAGCGCTCATAGAATGCGGGTTCCTGTCCAACGCGGCTGAGGAAAACAAGCTGCGCACCCGGGAATACAAGGACAAGGTGGCCCGCGGGATCGCCGACGGAATCCTGGCGTACGTGGGCGCAGTCAAGCGTGCCCGCGTATCCGGCGGCAAATGAGCCGCCGCGCCCGGATCATTTCCGGCCGCCGCGGGGCGCGGCGCCGGCCCGTTGAAAACCGGCAGGCGCCCAGAGGAGGACCTTCCATGAGCATGGCATTGCCGACACCTGAGCAGGTCGCCTGGGCCGATTGCGGGGTGGGCGTTATCATTCACCTCGACATCCAGGTTTTCGAGCCGGAATACGATTTCAGGCGGAGCTGGGGATACACGCCCGACCCCCGCAAGTTCAATCCCGAAAAGCTGGACACGGACCAGTGGCTGGAGGCGGCCCGGTCGCTGGGCGCCCGATACGCCGTGCTGGTGGCAAAGCATTGCAGCGGCTTTTCCCTCTGGCCCACCGGGGTCCACGATTACAGCGTCAGGAGCAGCCGCTGGCGCGGCGGCCGGGGCGACATTGTCCGGGATTTCATTGCCTCCTGCCGGCGCTGCGGGGTTCTTCCGGGGCTCTATTGCAGCACGGGCTGCAACGCCTTCTGCGACGTGGACGATGTCCTTGTCCGAAGCGGAGACGCGGCGCTGCAGGAGCGGTACAACCAAATCGTTTACCTGCAGCTCGACGAGCTATGGGGCCGGTATGGCGAGCTGTTCGAGATCTGGTTCGACGGCGGCGTGGCGCCCCGGCTCAGGGACAGGGTCGAGGGGCTGCTGGGCCGCCTTCAGCCCCGGGCCGTGTGTTTCCAGGGGCCGCGTTCGCACAAGTCCAACCTGCGCTGGCCGGGCAATGAAGACGGGCAGGCGCCGTATCCCTGCTGGGCGGCAACGGATGAGATCACGCAGGAGGACGGCGCGGCCGCGATGCCCGGACTCGGCGGCAATCCGGACGGTTCCCTGTGGGTCCCGGCCGAGTGCGACATGCCGTGCAGGGCGCAGGACAGGGCTTTTGGCGGAGGCTGGTTCTGGAGGCGCGGCGAGGATGAGCTGCTCCATCCCCTTGATTACATGGTTGAACGGTATTACCGGTCGGTCGGGCGCAACGGCAATCTTCTTATCGGCATGGTCATTGACGACCAGGGCCTGGTCCCGGCGGCCGACTGCGCCAGGTTTTCGGAATTCGGGCGGGAGATCGCCAGGCGCTTTTCCGCGCCGAAGGCGTCCTGTTCCGGCAACGGCCTTGTGCACGAGCTGGCGCTGGAAAGCCCCGCGGCAATCACCCAGGCCGTCATTGCCGAAGACATTCGCCTCGGCGAGCGCGTCCGCGAATATTCGATCGAGGCCTGGGATCGCGGCGCCTGGCGGCCGGCGGCGCGCGGGAGCTGCGTCGGGCACAAGCGGATCGAGCGCTTTGCGCCCGCGGCCTCGGACCGGTTCCGCCTGAACATAGGCAGGGCGGCCTCCGCGCCGGCGATTCGGGAGTTTGCCGTCTATTGATTGCCGGCGCCCCGGGCGGAACATGCCGCCGGCCCGGGCCGGGCGATCCAGGCAGGCCTCGCTTCGCGCCGCGCCGCGGAATCAGCGCTCGCCGGCCCGGCCCAGGTAATCCCGGTAGGCCTGCCGGAGCAGGCGCGCCTTCGGGTCCCCGGCCGGGTTCATGAAATGCATTGCCTCCCAGGTGATGAGTTTCTTCGCGCCGGCCCTGTCCGCGGCAGTCATCTGGTAAAGGAATCGCGCGGGATCGGCAGCCTCGATCGTCATGACTCTTCCGTGCGGGTCCGATATAAGGAAGGATTCGCAGTTGCTCCACAGCTCGGAGCCCTTCGCCCTGCAGACTTCGCTCCAGACGCCCAGGCTGCTCTCAAGCGTTTCCAGGTCATGGCCCTGCCCGATGCAGTCCATCGGCGCAAAAACGTCCACGTGCGCGCCCCCGAAGCTGTCCATCATCCTGTCCGCCGCCTCCTGCTCGCACCCCGCCGAATGGCACACGGCGGGCGAGGCCAGGATTCTGAGTCCGGGCAAGGCGTCCTTCACCCCGGCGGTGACGCGCCGGAAAAACTCGCCGTAGTGCCTGTAGACGGGCGTCGGCCGCCGCGGCCAGAAGATGACCTCGGAGCTCAGGTAGTAGCCCTGGAATCCGCCGCCGTAGCGCTTCGCCAGCTCCTTGAAGCAGGCCAGCTCGTTTTCGGCCGCCTCGACGGCCTTGCGCGTGTCGCCTTCCGCAAGCCCGAGCGACGCTTCGCCGTTGAGCACCCCGAACGTGCCCAGGTACAGCTCCATGCTTTCGTCGCGCGCGGCCTCGATCATGGGTTCGACGGCGTTCCATTTCCTGTAGCCCGGGAAAGCCTTTGACGGGTAATAGCATTCGCGGAGCTCTTTCCACGCCGAAGCCTGCCAGATCGCCGTGTTGATCCCGATCTCCTTGAATTCCCTGAACACCGTGCGCCAGTCGGCGGCGCCGAAATGCAGGGTGGGGCGCCCGCGGTAATCAGGCGGATGCGCGTAGATGAAGGATCCGCTCAGCCGCCCGCGCGGCTGGTAATCGCCGGCTTTTGCAAGCGTTTCCGCCGTGCGCCGCGCCAGCGCCTCTGATTTCCCCGCGTGCGAGGGGTCGGGCGGGCGCCCGGCCACCACCACGAAGTCGTCTATTTCCGATACTGGAATGCCGTCCATCATCTGTTCTCCAATTTGAAAATCCTAAATCCTGCAGCTCCACAAATCCGCGCCGCATCCGAAATACAGCCTGCCATCCATGATGGCCATGCCCGAGCCGATCTCCGATGGCGGGGCGGCAAGAATCTCGAAGGCGCGCCGGCCCGGGTCAATGCGGTAGATCGCCTTTGTCATGATGCCGTATATCATGCCGTTCTTGCCCTTGAGCATGCCGCCCAGGATGGGAATGCCGTACTCCGGGAGCTTGCGCGAATGGATGGTCTTCCATGCCGCGATATCGAAGACGAAATAGACGGCATTGCCCGAACCTACGAACTTAGCGTTCGAAGCGCTGCTGTAAATGGAATCCGACGTGATGCCGTGCGCCAGCCCGGCGTCGTCTATTTCGAACACCGAAATTTCACGCGCGCCGGGAACCGGAACCGCCCGGCGCGCAATGCTGCGCTTGTCCAGGTCGAATTGGAAGAGCTCCGCCTCGGACGTCTTCGGGGCTGCGCCGCCGGGCGTCTCGATCGTGTTTGCGCAGAGAAGGTCGCCGTTTTCCAGGAACCGCATGCACACCGTGCTCTGGGAAGGGACCAGTTCCTCGTTCCGGATCACGGACTGTTCCCCGGTTTCCACGTTGTACACGCAGAGCCCGCCGCCGACCGCGCCGTACCCGGCAAAGCCGCCAAAAACCATTCGCTTCCCGTCAGGGTGGGCCGCGGCCGACCGGGGCCTGTAAATTTCGTCATGGTTGCCCACGACGCGCGGATTGCGCTCCTGGCCGGGCCCCGGCGCCTGCGTAATGGGCTTGCCGGTGTCGAAGTGAACGATATGCCCGTGGGTGTAGCAGGCGCCGCCGATGATCGGCCCCTGCACCGCGTAGGTGCAGATAAAGCGGCCGAAACTCTTTCCGTAATCGGCTATCCTGTTGGCCTTCGGATCGAAGCTGTAGAAGTGGCAGGGGTGCGCGGAGCAGCCGTACAGCTTTCCGTCCGGGCCTCCGACCATGCGGGCGAGGCCGGCCCCGTAAGAGAAATATTCCAGGCGCATGGAAATCTCAGCTCCGGTTTCCGGATGAATGTACGCCAGCTCGTGCTCGTCCAGGTTCAGCTTCTTGATCAGGCCCGGGTCCGTTCCCGGGCTGTTCACGCCCCAGCTGTAGCCGTAGCCGCCGTAATTCGCTGCCAGCGGCGAAACCTCCGCCTCGGGCACCGGCTCCCCCTTTCCGTCCAGGAAGCGCTTCCATTCGAATTTGCCCTTGCAGGGGTGAAGGTCGTCCTGAACATGGCCGTAGATCTTGCCGTCCCGGCCCTTGTGAAAGTAGCCGGACCCCTGCTGCCGCTCCGGCTCAGACAGGAACTGCCGCTTTTCCCCGGTCTTAGGGTTGAACGCCACCATCTGGCGCCGCTCCGTGCCGATGCCCATGTAAATCCAGCCCTTTTCGTCCTCCACGATGTATCCGATGTACTTTTCCCTGTCATCCATGCGCCCGTAATCGGTGATTTCCCTGGTCCTGGGATCGTACGCCGACAGCCTGCAGGTGGGATGCGAGGCGATCAGGATCAGGCCCGCGCTGGATTCGGCAAGCCGGAATCCCACGTTCAGCTCGTCCGGCCAGTTCTTGGAATAATAGGTGAACTCGTTTGCCACCGGATCGTACTCGAGGAACATCCTGCCAGCGCCGGTGTAGAAGAGGCCCCCGCTGGAGGCCAGGGCGGCAAAGGGCGATTCCACATGGCGCTCCGGGTAAAGCGCCTGGCGCACCTGCTGAGTGCGGAGGTTGACGCTGAGCACGTAGCCCTTGGAGCAGATGACAAAGTAGGTTTCGCCGTCCTTCGCCCGCACCAGGGCCGTTCCCCGCTGCTCATCCG
>JAAZAB010000210.1 GCA_012514555.1 Lentisphaerota bacterium | reverse complement strand
CCGGAGCCCATGGTTTCTTCCTGCGGCGCGCCGCTGAAACCCATCAGCTCGAAGGCCCCAGCCTTGCCGGCGAGGCATGCGAACAGCAACAAGGCCGCGAGCGCGCGTTTGTTCATTGCAGAACCCTTTCGATATTGGCCGCATGCCAAGGGCCCGGCGCCTCGCCCGCGCGCAACTTCCGCCAGGCCTCCGCCGCCGACCGCGCCGGCCACGCCCGGTTCACAAAATCCGCGCGCACATGCCCGGCCCCGGCTGCGCGCAGTTCGTCCAGCTTGAATGCCAGGCAGAACGGACGCCGGTTCAGCAGGATCGTACGGCATTCCCTTGTTATTGCCAGCATTTTGTCCGCCCGCGGCGCGGCCAGTTCCATGGGCTCGGAGCAGGCGCTTCGATCGCCCCCGCATTGGCCAAGGCTGTTCGCGCGGATGCAGGATTCGGAAATCATCAGGGGCGTGTCCTGGAACACTACGATTGTCGCGCGCGCGCCGAATTCCGCGAGAAGGCCTTTAAGATTGTCCAGCCCGTCCTCGGGCGAAAGCGTCACCCGCCGCGCGCCCAGTTCAAACGCCTGGAGAACGGCCTGGCGATTGAGCGCGTAGACCGTCCAGTCTGCCGCCCAGTCCAGGTCCAGGCCGCCCATGCGCTTCAGCATCGGCCATGCGCCAAGGCCGGGCGCCTCCCATTTTGACCAGCCCGCCGCAAGCAGCTCACGGATCAGCTTCTCCAGCGCCGCGCGCTCCCACGCCCGGACAAGCAGCGGCAGGGCCAGCCGCACCCGCTGCCTGCCCGCGCGTTCCGCCACCGTTTCAAGGTTTTTCCGAAAGCCCGGCCCGGGCCGCGCTTCGAGAGTCACCTCCTCAAGCCCGGCCCAGTCCGATGGCTCAAAGTCCGCCAGCGCGCATGGGTCGTCCGTCTTCACCGACCAGCCCAGCGCTCCGGCGCCGGACCCTGAAGCCCGGCTTTCCGGCGCGCAGGATTCCGCGCATATCCGGGCGAGCCGCGCCGACCTGGCCGCGGCAAGGGCGGTTTCCAGGCGCTCGACGAGCTCGCGCCGAAGCCCGTTCAGCAGGGAGACAGGCGCGAAAGCCCCGGCCGGATTGCATAGCTTGAATGCGCCCAGCTCGAACCTTGTGTTCCCCAGCTTTCCAAACGCCTCGCGCGCCGCCGCCTCCAGCCGCCCCGGGTCCGACGCCGGACCGAGCATGCCTTTGCGCTCCGCCAGCGCCTCAACCGTTGCCGGGCCGGCCAGGGTCCGGCCCTCGGCAACCATGCGCCCGGGCTCCAGCGTCAATGCAATCTCCACACTGGTTCGCGTGCGCAGCCGGGCGGCCTGAGCGAGACCGACCACCGGGTAACGGCGCTTGACTTCCTGAGAGGACGAGCGAAAGACCGGCATGCGCGGCTTCAGGACAGGGGCGCCTTCCGGGAGCTCCACCTCGACCGTCGAGCCGGCATCCGCCCTGAACACGTTCCTGCCGCCGACCTTCAGGGAATCAACAGGAAAGCCGAACGGCTCGTCCACGCCCGGAATCTCGACCTGCAGCCCGTCGTGCCGCTCCAGCGCCAGCTCCGCGCAAAACCTGATCGCCTTCCGGCCGGCGCCGTTCGCAATGAGCGCGCCTATTGTCCCGATGGGAACGCCGCGATGCCCGCCGTGAAGCGCGTCCACAAGGCCCGTGTGCGCCGGGCCGGCGATGCTCAGCTCCGTGACCGGCCGGCTGAAAACGCTGCGTATGTCCCTCAAGGCCGCCTCGCGCTCCGGCTTCGAAAGAGCCCCGTCCAGGAGCCGCCTGTAGAAGCTCACGGCCGCCGCGACGTAGAGCGGGCTCTTCATCCGGCCCTCGATCTTGAAGGCCGCAACTCCGGCTTCGCGAAGCGCCCCGGCCCACGCCGAAAGGTCCAGGTCCTTCATGGAACACAGCAGCCCGCCGCCGCCCCCGGGCCCGGCCTGGAAGCGGTCGCGGCAAAGGTATGCGCAGCGCCCGCGGTTTCCGCTGCGCCCGAGCGCGAACGAGGAAAAGAGACACAGCCCGCTGTACGAATAGCACAGCGCGCCGTGAATGAACGTTTCAACTTCGATGCCGGGCACGCGGGCGCAATCCCGTATCTCGCCGAGCGTCAGCTCGCGCGCCAGGGTCGCGCGCGCGAAGCCGAGCCCGGCCGCCATCTCCACGCCCGCGCGGTTGTGAATCGCCATCTGCGTGCTCGCGTGCAGGCGCAGTTCCGGAAAATAGCGCCGAGCCAGCCTCATAACGCCCAGGTCCTGCGCTATCACCGCGTCCGCGCCAAGCTCGGAAACCAGGCCCAGCGCCTCGGCCACGCCCGGCAACTCGTCATTCCGCACCAGGGTGTTCAACGCGACATACACGCGGCGCCGTGGCGCAAGCCCGTGCGCGTGAGCGATGAGGGAATCGGCCTGTTCAGGAGTGAAATTCACAGCCTCCGCGCGCGCGGAAAAACGCGACAGCCCGATATAGACCGCGTCCGCGCCGTAGCGCAGCGCGGCGTGCGCGGCCTCCGGCCCGCCGGCGGGCGCCAGCAGTTCGGGGCCGGCGCCCGGCGCCCGGCCCGTCTTCGATTGGGG
>JAAZAB010000209.1 GCA_012514555.1 Lentisphaerota bacterium | reverse complement strand
GTAATGCCCGATAAGCGTGAGCGGAATGGCCAGCAATGCCAGGTAGACAAGCGCGCGGGCAAGAAACTGCACAAGCGCCCCGCCCCGCCCCGCAGCCTCATTCCCGCCGTCATTCTCAATTTCCGACATGAATCAGCTCCGCTCTACCTGGATATTCGATTGCTCTTTCCATGTTCACGGCGGCCGGGGCCGTCCGCCCTCCAGCCACCCGGGAATGCCTTCTGGATATCCAAGGAATCCGGTGAATATTGGGAGTTCCTTCACTCCTGCATGGAAATCCAGCCCTCGCGCCCTTCCAGGCTGCCGCGCACGATCCGGCCCCGGGGCAGGGCCGCCGCGCCGCCTAGCAGATCGCCAAGGGCGTAGAATCGGAACCCGGCGGCCATGGCCTTGTCCAGGAAGTTCCCGAACAGCCCGCTGCACACGCCCCCTTCGACCTCGGCATGGATCGTGAGCACGTTCAGCGCGCCAGGCTTGCAGAGGCCCATGAGATAATCGTTGTAGGTTTCCGCGGTCACGCCCTTCCGGCCCACCGCCTCATCGAACGTCGGAAGCGTCACGGGAATCTGCGGCTGCGCGAGCGTCCTGCCCGCGACCACGGGCAGGAAGATCGAGCGCCCGCGGCAGTCGCTGTTGTGCCTGAAGGCGAATTCCTCCTTCACATTCAGGACGGCGGGCGTGCATTTCCACGCCGGGGCGGCCGAACAAGAGGGCGCGGCCCCGGCGGCGCCGGCCAGCGCGTCCAGTCCCCGCGAAAGCGCCCGGCGCACGCGCGCCTCGTCCCATGCCCCGATGCCCTGCTGCCAGGCGTAGTGATCCCACGCGTGAAAGCCGAGCTCGTGCCCGTCCCGCACGGAGTCCCGGATCATGGGCGCGCAGGCGCGCCCGATCATGGGCCCGGGCCAGAACGTGCCGCGCAGCAGTATGTCCCATCCGTACAGGCCCGGAGCGTTGCTTCGCAGCATTTTAAGAAGGAACGCGGGCTTGAGCAGGCGCCAGAGATTCCGCCCCATGTTGTCGGGGCCCGAGGAAAAGAAAAAGCTTGCCCGCACGCTTCGACTCGCGAGAGTCCGGCACAGCGCCGGCACCCCGGCGCGGGTGCCGCGCAGCGTGTCGACATCTATTCGAAGGCCGATCTTCAAGCCCCTATTCCTCGTCCTGGGCTCCAAATGAACCGGACTGCACGGCCTCGCGAAGGAAGAAATCGAGCGTCTCGTTCACGGAATGCTCGAGGCCGATGGCCGGGTTCCAGCCCAGCAGCCGGCGCGCCTTGCGTATCGAGGGCTTGCGGAACTCCACGTCCTGGTAGCCCTCGCCGTAGTAGGCGCGGCTTTCGATCTCACGGATGCCCGCGAACGGCGGGAACTTGGAGCGCAGCGGATGCGCGTTGAACCGCTCGATCAGAACCTCGGCAAGGCGCTTTATGCTCGCCTCGTTCTCCGGATTGCCTATGTTGAAAATCTCGCCTTCGCACACGCCGTTCGGGTTCTCTATGATCCGGAACAGGCACTCCACGCCTTCCGTAACGTCCGTGAAGCACCGCTTCTGCTCGCCGCCGTCAACGAGCCGGATCGGCGAGCCTTCCACCAGGTTGAGGATGAGCTGCGTGATGGCGCGCGAGCTTCCGAT
>JAAZAB010000208.1 GCA_012514555.1 Lentisphaerota bacterium | reverse complement strand
CGTGGCTTTGAAACAGGGGGCCTTTGAAACCGACCTGCCGGAAATTCTTCATCACTATGGACTGCGCCGGAACCACGGACCAGTTCACGACCGCCTGCGCGCCGGAGGCCTTGATCTTGGTAGCGACGGCCGTCAAATCCGTGTCGCCCTTGTCATACACCTCGTTTCCAACGATTGTCATTCCGAATTCCGGCGCGTATTTCTCAAGCTGGTCCTTGCCCCCGGCGCCGAAGCCGGTGTTGTCGCTGACGATCCCGACCTTGGTCAGACCCATCTCCTTCAGGCGCATGAAGATTTTCCGCGCGGCATAGCTGTCCTTCTGGGGCGTTTTGAAAACGTATGGCAACAGCGGCTCCACTATGGCTTCAGCCGCGGCGCACGAAATCAGGATTGTCTTGTTGTCCTGGCAAAGCTTCTTGATCTTCAGGGACTCGCCGGTGGTGGAAGGGCCGATGATCGCGAACACCTGCTCTTCCTCGATCAGTTGCTTGGCGAAGGATATGGCCTTTTCCGGTTCGCCGAGCGTATCCTTGATCACGAGCTCTATCTTGTGCCCCGATACGCCGCCCTTTGAATTGATCTCATCGACCAGCATTTGGGATATCCGCGCTTCCGGGCCCCCGAGAAAACTGGACGGCCCCGTGACAGAGAACAGGGCGCCGACTTTTATCGCGGGCTTTTCGTCCGCGGCGACCCCGGCCTGGCCGAAGCACAACGACACGGATGCGGCCAGCAGTGCGGCAAGACTCTTTTTCATGGTTGATGACCTCCCTCTGGCAATGGTTGTGAACCCTTCGCAAAATCAGGTTAACGGCGCGTTCCGCCGACACACGCTTTGCACTCTTTCATGGAAATGCGTTCTTGTCAATAGAAACATTCAAAAAACCGCGGCCTGCTATCTGCAGAACCGGGCGAACACGCCAAGCGGCATCTTCCTGTTGAACCTGTCGGGAATGAAAAGCTCGCCGCACTCCATGTTCTTTGGGCTGGCGAAGCAGGCGTTCAGAAGGTTTTCGGCGATCATGGACGAGAGGCCGAGCGAATACAGGTTGAGCACCAGGAAGCTGCCGGAGGGTTTCAGCAGCATTGCGCACGAGCGGATGAGGCCAGCTATGTTCTGCTCCAGAACCCAGCGCTCGCCGCCGGGCCCGTGGCCGAAGGCCGGAGGGTCGAGAATGATGCCGTCATACTGGCTGCGCCTGCGGATTTCGCGCTCGACAAACTTTACCGCGTCATCAAGGATCCACCGTATCCCGCTCAGCCCGCTCAGTTCCATGTTTTCGCGGGCCCAGGATATCACCTGCCTGACCGAATCCACGTGAACGGTTTCGGCGCCTGCGGCGCAGGCGGCCAGCGACGCGCCGCCCGTGTAGGCAAAAAGGTTCAGCACTTTCGGCTTTTCCGGGGGAGCGGCCCTGGTTTTACTGTAAATGTAATCCCAGTTCGGCGCCTGCTCGGGGAATATGCCGACATGCTTGAAGGATGTGAGCCCGAGGCGCATGGTGAATTTGAGATCGCCCGAGGCATAGGCGATTTTCCACCGCGCCGGGACTCCCGGCTCCGGCCGCCATTCTCCGCGGTCATCGTTGAATTGTCCGGGCTTCCGTACGAAGCTGGCGTGGGCAAGCCCCTTCCATTCGCCTTCCGAAAGGCTCCTTTCCCAGAGCGCCTGCGGTTCGGGCCGGCGAACGACGCGCATGCCGAAGCGCTCCAGCTTTTCGCAGTCGCCCGAATCTATCATTTCGTAGTCGCGCCAGGCCGGGTTTGGCGACAGCAGTTTCATGGCGTTTGGCCCCGTTTTCATCATGGCCGGGCCTGCATTTTCCGGGTTGCACGGGCGTGCAGCACGGCTTCCAGCGGCGCGGATGTGAGCGCCAGGCCGTAGTCGGACTGTGCGTCGGAGCATGCCCGGCGCACCTGGTCTATGTGCCTGCGCACCGCGCGGCTGTAGCGATCGCGCAGCTCGTCCGGATCCGCCGTCAGGCGCCGCCCTGTTTCCAGTTCGCGATACTCGGTCTCGCCGCTCCCGCCAAGGCGCAGCTCGCCCGGGTCCAGCACGTGGAAGACTGCCAGCTCATGCCCTTCGTGCCTGAGCATGTGCAGTCCGCGCGAGATGCTGTCCGGCTGTTCCAGGAGGTCAGAAAGCAGCAACACCAGGCCTCGCCTCGGCATCAGCGCCGCCGCGTCCCGGATGGCTGTTTCGAAGTGGGTGCGGCCCGACGGCCTGAGGTCCTCCAGCGTTTCCAGGATCGGGCGCAGGTCCGCAAAATTTGACGCCGGCCCGAGCCGGCGGCCGGCGCGGCCGTTGAACGGAACGAGGCCCGCCGAGTCGCCCTGGTTGACCAGTATGAACATCAGCGCCGCGGCGAGGCGGCAGGCATGGTCGAACTTCCGTTCGTCAGCCCCGTCCCGGAAGTCCATGCTTTCTGAAACATCGAGCAGTATCCACGCCCGCAGGTTGGTTTCCTCGCGGTGCCTCCGGATCACGTACCGGTCCGAGCGGGCATAGACCGACCAGTCGAGCAGCTGGACGGGGTCGCCCGGCGCATACGGCCTGTATTCCGCGAACTCCACGGACGCGCCCATGCTGGACGAGCGGTGCCGGCCCTGGACCGTTCCGCGCACGGGCCGCCGCACGGCCAGTCTCAGCGCGCGCAGGCGGTCAGCCAGCCTTGCCGGAAGAAATCGCATTTCGCGGTTCATGCTCATCTCGCGCGCCCGGGCCCCGGCCCGATATCCAGCCCGTAGTCGGGCTCCGGCACCGCGTCCAGTATCCGCCTCACGATCTCGTCGGAGGAAACGCCTTCGCTCGCCGCCGCAAAATTGCACACGATCCTGTGGCGCAGCACGGGCAGCGCGTATTTTCTCACGTCGGCGCACGAGGCGCCGGGGCTGCCGTCCAGCAATGCCTGCGCCTTGGCCGCCAGCAGCAGGCACTGGCCCGCCCTCGTGCCCGCGCCCCAGCGCACCCAGCGGCCGACGAAATCGGGGGCGCCCGGCGTTTCCGGACGGGTTGCCCGGATGAGCCTCGTGGCGTAGCGCGCGACATGCTCGCTGACCAGCGCGCTGCGCACGAGGCCCTGGAGGCGGATCAGCTCCGGAGCGTCAAGCACCCGCTCGACGTTCCAGGGCGTGTCGCGCGTGGTTTCAAGCAGGACGCGCTGCTCGTCGGCTTCGCCCGGATAGGTCAGGTTCACGCAGAACATGAAGCGGTCGAGCTGCGCCTCGGGCAGCGGATATGTGCCTTCCTGCTCGATCGGGTTCTGAGTGGCCAGCACCATGAACGGCTCCTCCAGGTTGTAGCCGGTTCCGGCCGCGGTGACCCGGCGCTCCTGCATGGCTTCCAGCAGCGCGGCCTGAGTCTTTGGCGGAGTCCGGTTGATCTCGTCGGCCAGGATCATGTTGGCGAAAAGCGGCCCGCGGTGAAACACGAATTTGCGCCGGCCCGTGTCCGGGTCTTCCTCCAGGATATCCGTGCCCGTAATATCCGACGGCATCAGGTCCGGGGTGAACTGGATGCGCCGCATTTCCAGGTTCAGCGCGGCGGACAAGGCGCGCACCATCAGCGTCTTGCCCAGGCCCGGAACGCCGACGAGCAGGCAGTGGCCGCGCGCGAACAGCGCGACGAGTATCTGATCGAGCGCCGCCTCCTGCCCCACTATCGCCCTCGACATCTCGGCGGCGAGCCTGCGCCGCGCGGAAACCAGCCG
Organism: Lentisphaerota bacterium; assembly: GCA_012514555.1. GTDB lineage: Bacteria > Verrucomicrobiota > Kiritimatiellia > JAAZAB01 > JAAZAB01 > JAAZAB01. Next base: position 3,044 of record JAAZAB010000208.1, on the reverse strand, counting down.
CGATGCCGCTTCCCGCACGCCGGGCGCCGCCGCCAAAAGATCGCCTGCCGCCGCCTCGTTCATTCCGATCCCTTTCCCTGCCGCTCAGTGGGTCATGACGTACATCGCAAGGTTAACGCCCATCTGCATGGCCGAGACCGGCTCATAGCCCCGCGCCGCCGGATGCTCGCAGCCCTGCCACCCCATCTCCATGTCGTACGGGCTGTATATCACGCGCAGGTCGCCGCCCAGGACAATGCCTTCCAGGACTGGGGCCGCCGTTTCGGATTCCGCGCCGTCCGGCACAAAGGTGAGCCGCACGTCGCCAATATCGAAAACGGAATGGAACAGCGGGTGCCCCGGGGGCACACGTTGAAGCTGCTCGCCAGGGAGAAGCCTGGCCAGCTCGCGCCGGACCGCGCGGTCGAAAACCGACATGCCGAGGGCGTTGTTGATCACCAGCGTGCCCGGCCCGCCCAGGAAAGCCCGCAGCGCTTCAAGCGCCCGCGCGTCGAACGAAAAATCGTCCAGCCCGGTCAGGTAGAGGAAGGTGGCCTGCGAGAGGTCGTCGCGGCCCGGCGTCAGCGCCGCGCGCCTGAGGTTCACCCGCAGGGATGTGTTCTGACGCAGGCGCCGCAGCAGCGCCGAGGCGGCGCCCGGATGCGCGTCCCAGGCGCCCTCGTGCACGATCTGGGCGAAAACGAATTCGTCTGTCGGCGGCCGCTCGTCCATCCCGCCGAAGAGTTCCGGCTTCGACTCCTCCCGCGCGGCCGCGGCATAGCCTACGGCGTAGCCGACTATGTTCACGCCCAGCTTCGCGGCCGATGGCGGGTCGTAGTAGATTGCCTCGGGAAGGTTGGGCACTTCGTGATCGTCCCAGCCGCAACCAAGCCCGTATTTCGACAGCAGCACCCCCACCCTGCACCCGACGTACAAGCCTTCGAGCAGCGGCCGGTCCGAGTCCATGTTTTTCGGATAGCCGACCTTCTCGACGTCGGCCACGACGTGATATACGGGGTGGTCCGGCGGCAGCGTCCGCCAGCGCAGCTCCGGCAGCGCCTCGCTCATGAGGCGCCTGGCGGATTCGTAGAAATATGGCGAGCCGGCAATGTTGTCGCACACGATCATTCCGCCGGCCAGCACGTGGGCGCGCAGGAGCGCGATCCGATCCCGGTCGAGCCGCAGGGTGCGCGTTCCGCTGAAGAACAGCAGGGGCGTCAGCGCCGGATCCGGAGTGAACCCGGCCAGGTTGACCGGCTCGCTGCGGTAGGCCGTGCCGAGCGCCGCCCCGCTCTTCGCGAGGAGCTGCTGGAGATCGGCCGGACACAGATTCCAGTCCGCGATCTCCAATGTCCTGCCGTCGTTCCATGTGAAGGAAGCCTGCTCCCCCCAGATGACTTTCCCGGCCAGCATGGGCGGCGCAGGCTCTTTCTTCCGCTCGCTCCTGCGCAAGGGGGTCGCCGGCAGCGGCAGGGGGGGAACCCCTTCGCCTGCGGAAATCCGCCTGGGCGCGGCTTTCGGCGGCAGCCCGAGCGGGACAAACCATTCCTGTTCATCAGCGCGCAGCCCGGCCGTCCAGAACACGGCTGCAACGCAGAGGATTCCAAGGCGTCGAACGCGTTCACGCTGTCTCACGAGGCGCCTCCCGAGCCGGCTGTCATTATCCCGGATTTTGCGGGGTTATAGTGCCACGGCTCCCATATCCTGCCCCACGCGCGAGGCCGCATCAAGTTAAATCGGACAGGCCTCGCGGCTTGCGCGACAGGCGGCGCATGGCCGGAAGGCCCCGGCCCGCGCGGCAATTTTTGCGCTTGAGGAATGGGGAAGCTTGCGGCTATTATGCCATTCATCCTCCGCTCCCTCAAGCGGGGCCGGGGCTGTTCCTTTGCGTGGCATTCACATTAATAAAGGGAGTCCTCTTCCATGATGACGCTCAGACGCAAGCTGACATTCCTTGTCGCCCTGGCCGCGGCCATCCCGGTGGTCATCATGATCGGGCTTACCCTTAAGGCCCAGGAGAATCTTGTCCTGCAGGCCAAAGGCGAACTCAACCTTCTCATGCGGACCAATCTGGCCCACATCGCCAGGGACATCTACGCGCTGTGCGACACCGTGAACGACGTGGTGGCAAAGGATCTCGACATGGACCTCGCGGCGGCGCGAAGGGCGATGGCGAAATGCGGCGCGCCCAACCTTGGGGTCGAGAGCGCGGACTGGGATGCCGTCTATCCCCTGACGCGCCAGGCGCGCAGAGTCCCCCTGGCAAAATTCATGCTAGGCGACGCCTGGCTGGGCCAGAGCCGCGATCCCGCCGAACACGTGCCCGTGGTGGACGAGATCGGCCGGGAGGCGGACTGCGTCTGCTCAGTGTTCCAGCTCATGAACGAGAAGGGCGACATGATCAGGGTGGCCACCACGGTGCTCGACGAAACCGGGCGCCGCGCCATCGGCGAAGTCATGCCCGCCGTCGAGGAGGACGGCTCGCCGAACGAGGCGATTGCCGCCGTCCTGCGCGGGGAGACCTTTCGGGGCCTTGCGACCGTGATCACGAACCGGATGTTTTCCGTTTACGCTCCGACCCAGGACGCGAACGGGAAGATCATCGGAATGCTCTGCGTCGGCAAGCGGCCCGAAACCATTGCCTCCATTCGCAAGGCCATCTCGGGAATACGCATAGGAAAGGACGGCTACGTTGCCGTGCTGGGAGGCAAGGGCCGCTTCCGCGGCAGCTACCTGATCGCGCCGAAAGCGGAGGATGAAGGCAGGAATCTCTGGGACCGCACGGCAAAGCGCCCGGACGGATCGGAGCACCATTTCATCAGGTCCATGGTAACCAATTCGGTCGCCGGCGGCGGCCGCGCGATTCATTTCGAACACTATCCATGGCCCAAGCCGGGGGTGACCGGCGCGGAAATCCCGGAAAAAACCGGCGCCTGCATCTACTTTGCGCCGTGGGACTGGGTGATATGCGCCACGCTCTACGAGGAGGACTACCACGCGGCCGCCGACAAAATCGAGTCCACGATGACCAGCCTGGCTGTCACGCTGAGCCTTGCCGGGCTCGT
>JAAZAB010000207.1 GCA_012514555.1 Lentisphaerota bacterium | reverse complement strand
GATCAACATGTTTGTCGGATTGGCGGTTGCGAGCATCATGGCCGTTCTGCGGCAACGCTCCAGGCATTCCTCCAGGGTCTCCGGATACGAAGGCCGAACCAGTGTCGTGTAGCTCAGGTCAATCCTCGGGAACCTCTTCGCTAATGCCTCAGGCGGCACAAAACGAGGTTGCTCTAAATACCATTGAGGATTCAACCATTCACAGGCGCCATGCTCAATCTTGATGCGGAGATCCAATGCATCCGCAATGTAATAGGCCGTTTCGACGGTTCGCAGGAAGGGGGACGCAAAGATGGCCTGTATCTTCTCATGGCGAAGGCGTTGCCCCGTTTCCTGGGCTTGCCGGATCCCGTCGGGAGACAGATGCGGATCGGGGCCTTTCCAGGATGGATCCACAAAATCGATGCGGTTGCCGTGCCTGCAGATCCAGATGGAACGGGCCATGCCATTTTCAGTATGCATCATGATGATCTTCGTTTTCCTCTTTGAACACCCGACGTCACCAGCGACGCGTTTAGCGGCGCAGGAAGCGCTGAATCACGTCCTCGTACGTGCTCGCCTCAACCTTCCAGCCGAGGGCACGACATTCAGGCTCGATGCCGTCCAACACCGCCTGGAGGTCCCGGGCGGCTTGTGATCCCTCGCCAGTGAAATGACGGTCGTTGTGGACATCCACAACGAGGGTCTTGATCGGCGGGTTGTCTGCCGCCATGCGGCGCAAGATGTTGTGCAGCAACGCACGGCGATTGACCGGAACTTCGTCCGTCTCGGAATAGACGCCGCCCGGTCGTAAGTCAGGATGGTGGTAGAACCCAACGGGATTGTAGCGAAGCGGTGTGGTGAGATCGACGGACAGCGGGATTTCCACAAAAGGCAGATCTCCTGGGCATTGCCGGAATGACCTGTGAGCCAAGTGGACATAGGGATAGGCGCCCGACCAGATGCAGAAACGCTCTGTCCATATCCGCTCGGGAATCGACACGCCCCCGCCGCAGAACCCGAGATCGCAGAGGATCCTGTAGGTGTCATCGTTGGCCGAGAAGCAACCGGGACGGAAGAGACGGGGGCGGATTCCCAGTCCTTTCTCGAACATGCTCACCGACAGGTCGAGCAGACGATGCTGTTCGGCAGGGGCGAGCCCTCCGAGTTCGCACGCTTGCGGCGCCACGGAAAACTTGGTCGTATGGAGATGCAAGCCCAGTCCACAACCTTCCTTCCTGAGGTTGCGGTAGAACTCCGGGTGAGCCTCGATCAGTTCAGGATGAACGAAATAGGTGGCGCGGTATCCCCGGAGGCGCAACACGTTCTCGAAATCCAGGATGGCGCGCATTCCCGCCTCATCCGACACAGGCCCGGAAACGCCGCTCTTCCGTTGGCATGGCTCAACATCCATGGTGAATAAAACAAATAGCGTGTGACTCATGTCGTGCCTTGCCTAATCACGTTCTCGAACAGGGTGAGCGAACTCCACGCGATTTGCGCAATGGGCTCAAGTTCCGACAACCGACATCGCCTTTCTCGCCCGCGTGGCGATCTGCTGAAGTTTTGTTTCTTCTCGCATCCGCTTCTCCATCCGCTCGATGGCCTTGCCCGCGGCCCGGTGATCCGCCACGCCCGCCGCCCGCGCGATCTCCGGAACCGTCAGCCCCGTATGACGCCGCGCCAGCCACAGCGCCACGTCCCGCCCCCAGTCCCCTTGCCGATCCCGGAACGCCGCCCATTTCTCAGCCTTGACACCCTCCACCGCCCGCCGGATCTCCTCAAACCCCAGCCGCTTCTCCCACTGCCGGACCTCCGGCTGTTCCTTCCGATTCCCCTTCGCCAGCCCCCGAAGACGCTCCACAAACGCCGCGCTTCCCAGGGCCAACCCCGCGGGGAGCTGTTCCGCCCACGTCTCCTCCGCTCCCTGGAGCAAGACCTCTTCTTCCAGCCAATGCCGATACCCCTCCGCCCCGCCTTTCTTCCCGCGCCCCACCCGGTTCCACAACTCGCCGCAGTCCAGCCACACGGGCGCCGGCTCGTATCCCGCATACGCCCGATAGGAACTCCAGCGATACGCCCGCAGCGTGTGAGCCAGCACCCGGCGCTGTTCGTCGCAGGGACCGGGAGCGAATCCGGCCGCCTGCGCCTTGCGGGCCTTCTTTCCCTGCCCAAGCCGGGTCAGCCGAACCGGATTCAGGTGGATGTAACGGCTCGCTTCCAGCGCCCAGGCCCCCTCGCTTTCCACGGGCACGGCGTGGAAGCGCCCCTGGACCACGGGGCCGGTCTCCTGCCAGCGCCGGTTATGCCACATGCCGTAACTGACGTTGAACCACTGCATGGCCCGGCTCAGGTTCCCGTACGGCGTCTCGAGCAACAGGTGGTAATGGTTGCCCATCAGCGCGTAGGCGCGCACGCGGACGGCATACCGTTCGGCCAGTTTCCCCAGCAGGTCGAGAAAATGCAGCCGGTCGGCCTTGTCGTAATAAAGCCGCTCCCCCTTCCAGCGCCGGGCCGTCACATGGTACCAGCCGCCCCTCAGATTGATCCGCAAGGCCCTTGTCATGCCGAAATACTCTCAAAGCGCCATGTGCCCGTCAATTCAATTGTCGTTTGTCGAGACTTGACCCCTATGACCGATGCGACGGCAGGATGGCGATGTCTCCCGCCGGCGTGAGCGGGTATTGCTCGCGCCGGAGAATCTCGCGGCCGTCGGCGAAGTCGTCCCCGACCTCCCGCAGGCGGGCCGCCAGCCTGGCGTCCAGCTCGGCTACCCGCGCGGCATGGGCCGGCACGTCCACGAGATTGCGCTGTTGCCAGGGGTCGTTCCCGTTGTCATACAGAAGCCAGGGCCCCGCGAGAGAGCGAACATAGGAGTAACGGCGCGTGTGAAGCCCCCGGTACTCGCGCCCGCCGTTGTCGTACCGCCATTGATGAAACGGCAGGTACAGCGCCAGGAGCGTGTCTTCGATTCCCGATGGGGCGCCGGCGCGGATCGTGCCGCTGAAATCCCGGCCGTGAAGGCCCGCGGGAATCGGCGCTCCGCAGAGCGCCAGCAGCGTCGGCATGAGGTCGGGCGCGTCAATGGGGGATGGATCGACGCCCGGCCCGGCCCCTTCCGGATGACGCACAAGAAACGGCACCCGAACGGACTCGGCCCACGGCCGTTGTTTCCGGAAGTGGCCTTGACTGCCGAGCATGTCGCCGTGGTCGGAGGTGAACACCACGATGGTGTCGCGTTCCCGCCCGGTGGCGGAGAGGGTGTCCAGCAGCCGTCCGAATGCCGCATCTAGTGCGGAACCGTGCGCGTAATACCCGGCCATTTCCCGGCGCGCCCGGTCCGCCGCGGCCTCGGGCACGTTCGGCGGCAACCGGATCGTCCGGGGATCGAAGCGGGCGGCGAACGAAGCCGGGGCGGTGTCGAATGGGTCGTGCGGCGGTCCCCACGAAAGGAACAGCGCGAACGGGGTTGGCCCGGTTTCTTCCCGTAGAAAGCGGCAGGCTTCGTCCGTTTGCGCGTCGGCATCGTATCCGGCCCAGCGGTGCGGCTTGGGGTCGTCGCCGAAGTAGTAGAACGAGGACTGGTAGTCGTGCGAACATTCAAACCCCTTCCACCAGTCGAATCCGAGGCGGCGATCGGGCGGCACGAACGCGTTTCGGCCGTTCCCGTCGAGGTGCCATTTGCCGATATAGGCCGTGCGGTAGCCGGCTTCGCGCAGGCAGTCCGCGAGGAAAGGACCTTTGTAGAGACGGTGCAGACATTGGTCGTTGACCATCATCCGGTGGCGGTTCGGATACACGCCGGTCATCAGGGAGGCCCGGTAGGGACTGCACACCGGACAACCCGAGACGGCATTCGTGAAACTCAGGCTGAGCGCCGCAAAGGCGTCAAGGTTCGGCGTCGCCGCGTTGGGGTCGCCGGCGTAACCGGTCGCCTGAGCCCGCCATTGATCCGCGAAGACAAAGACCAGGTTGAAGGGACGTTCTGTCATGGCTTCAGTTCCCGAGCACGGCCCTAAACCGGACGTTGCAATGGGTATCAAGTTCCGCCATATGACATCGCCTTTCTCGCCTGGCTGGCGATTGGCTGCGGGTTCGCCGCTTCCCTTTCAGCGCCGGGCCGTCACATGGTACCAGCCGCCCCTCAGATTGATCCGCAAGGCCCTTGTCATGCCGAAATACTCTCAAAGCGCCATGTGCCCGTCAATT
>JAAZAB010000020.1 GCA_012514555.1 Lentisphaerota bacterium | reverse complement strand
CTTCGAACATCGTGTTTGAGGTCTCGTCCGTCGCGTGCGTCCATATGTCAACGGTCTTGTTGTAACGCTCGCCGTCGGTGATGACGCCGCGCCGGAACTGCCTGTCCACGTCCTGCACCGCGTCAAGGGCCGCGCCGATGATCTTTCCCTTCTCCGGGGACTCCACCATGTCCACCATGCCGATGGACACCCCGGCCCGCGTGGCGTGCTCGAAGCCCAGGTCTTTCAGGCGGTCCAGAACCCTGATCGTTTCCTCCACCCCTGTCTTCTGGCAGCAGCGGAAGATGATCGTGCTGAGATCCTTCTTCGTGGCCACCTTGTTGAAAAAGCCTACCTGGCGGGGAAACACGGTGTTGAAGAACACGCGGCCGGCCGTGGTGGTGATCACCCTCTTGTCATGGGCGCCGTAGACCGTGTCCGCGTTCATGAAGTCCGGGTTCCTGAAGCGGATCGGATCGTGAATTTGAAGCTTGCCCAGGTCGCAGGCCATGCGGACTTCGTCGTAATCGGAGAACATCGGAAGGTGCTCCTCGCCTTCAGGCGTCCTCGCCACCTGGGCCTCCGGCCTTGCGGAAGGATCCAGCGTGAGGTAGTATATGCCCAGGGCTATGTCCTGGGTGGGAGTCATGACCGGCCTCCCGCTCGAAGGCGAAAACAGGTTGTTGGTCGAAAGCATCAGAAGCCGGGCCTCGAGCTGCGCCTCCACGGAAAGCGGTATGTGAACGGCCATCTGGTCGCCGTCAAAGTCCGCGTTGAACGCCGTGCAGACGAGGGGGTGAATCTGTATCGCGTCGCCGTCGATCAGGGTCGGCTCGAACGCCTGCACGCTCAGGCGGTGCAGCGTGGGAGCGCGGTTGAGCAAAACCGTCTTGCCCTTGATGACCTCGTCCAGCGCGTCCCAGACCTCGTCGCTCTGGCTCTCTATGAGCTTTTTCGCGTGGCGGACGGTGTGGACGATGCCCCGCTCCTTGAGCCTGCGGATTATGAACGGCTCGAAAAGAACCATCGCCATCTTCTTGGGCAGGCCGCACTGCTTGATCGTCAGCTCCGGGCCCACGACGATAACGGAGCGCCCTGAGTAATCCACCCGCTTGCCGAGCAGGTTCTGCCGGAAGCGGCCCTGCTTGCCTTTGAGCATGTCGCTCAGCGACTTGAGCGGGCGGTTCCCGGTCCCGGTGACGGGGCGGCCGTGCCGCCCGTTGTCGAGCAGCGCGTCCACTGCTTCCTGGAGCATGCGCTTCTCGTTCCGGATGATCACGTCCGGGGTCTTGAGCATGAGCAGGTTCTTGAGGCGGTTGTTGCGGTTGATGATGCGCCGGTAAAGGTCGTTGAGGTCCGAGCATGCAAAGCGTCCGCCTTCCAGGGGCACCAGGGGCCGGAGATCCGGCGGAATCACGGGCAGCACGTCGAGGATCATCCAGTCCGCGTGAGTCTTGTTGAGGCGGATGCTGTCCATGAGCTTCATCCGCTTGGCCAGCTTCTTGAGGTTCTGGCGGCTTTTCGTCGCCGCCATCTGCTTCTCGATCTCGTCTATCGCCTCCTCAAGGTTGATCCCGCGTATGTAATCCCGCACCGCCTCGGCGCCCATCTTGGCGACAAAAGCGTCTGGAAAGCTCTTCTGCGCCTCGCGGTATTCCTCTTCCGTGAGGATTTGCTTCCTCTTGAGGGGCGTCTTGCCCGGGTCAATGACCAGGTAGTCCTCGTAGTAGAGAATGCGCTCGAGCGACTTGAGGGTGATGTCGAGCATCAGCCCGATGCGGCTGGGGGTGCACTTGAAGAACCAGATGTGCGACACGGGCACGGCCAGCTCGATGTGGCCCATGCGCTCGCGCCTGACCCGGCTGTAAGTGACCTCAACCCCGCAGCGGTCGCAGACCACGCCTTTGTGCTTGATCCGCTTGTACTTCCCGCAGCTGCACTCCCAGTCCCGCTGCGGCCCGAAAATCCGCTCGCAGAACAGGCCGCCCTTTTCCGGCTTGTAGGTCCGGTAGTTGATCGTCTCGGGGTTCTTGACTTCCCCGTAACTCCAGGACCGGATCGTTTCAGGTGAAGCGAGGCCGATGCTGACGGCGTCGAAATCCGCCCGCTTCGCGGGATCCGCCAAATTATCCTTGCCCATGATCATGTCCACGACGTTGTCTCCTGCCAAACCGAATGCTCCGCCCGAAAGGGTTCGCTTCCCGATTATGCCTGTTCCGCCCCGTCCTTGACCACCGTCCTCAGCCGCACGTCAAGCGCCAGGCTTTGCAGCTCCTTGAGCAGCACGTTAAAGGACTCCGGGATCCCCGGCTCCAAGACGTTTTCGCCCTTGACGATCGACTCGTATATTCTCGTCCGGCCGACAACGTCGTCGCTCTTGACCGTGAGGATTTCCTGCAGCGCGAAGGCGGCGGAATAGGCTTCCAGCGCCCAGACCTCCATTTCCCCGAAGCGCTGCCCGCCGTATTGCGCCTTTCCGCCCAGCGGCTGCTGCGTGACAAGCGAGTACGGCCCCACGGCCCGCGCGTGAATCTTGTCGCTCACCAGGTGGTGAAGCTTCATCATGTAGATCTCGCCGACCGTCACTTCCTGGTCGAATGGCTCTCCGGAGCGGCCGTCAAAAAGCCGGGTTTTCCCGGAAACCGGCAGCTTGGCCTCGACGAGCTTCTCCTTGATCGTCTCGTAGCTGATTCCGTCGAAGATCGGCGTCATGACGTGCCAGCCCAGCTCCTTGCAGGCCCAGCCGAGATGCGTCTCCAGCAGCTGCCCTACGTTCATGCGGGACGGCACGCCGAGGGGGTTGAGCAGGATTTCCACGTGCCGCCCGTCCGGGAGAAACGGCATGTCCTCGTCCCTCACGATCCGCGAAACCACGCCCTTGTTCCCGTGGCGGCCGGCCATCTTGTCCCCAACCTCGAGGCGCTTCTTGCTCGCGATGTAGACCTTTACCTGCTTGACAATTCCGTCGTCCACGTCGTCGCCGGTAGACAGCCGGTCCATCGCCCGCTCGCGCTCCGACTCGATCTCGGAAAACTTGCTGCTGTATTCCGAGATTATGCCGTGAATCTTCACCTGAATGGGGCTCGGATCGATCTCGATGTGCTCGCTGACCGCCGCGAGCTTGCGGAGCAGGGTCTTGGTTATCTTCCGGTTCGCCGGAATGATGATCTCGCCCGTGTCGACGTTGACCACGTCCAGCGGGATCTTCTCGCCCAGCAACACGTTGCTCAGCGCCTCGGTCAGCACCTCGGTCAGCTGCTGGCGCTTGCTCTTGTACTCGTCCTCGATCGACTTTTCCTGCATCCTCTTCTCGCGAAGAGTGAGCTTTTCGCGCGTGACGCTCTTCTGGGAGGACACGCCGACTTCCATGACAATCCCGTAGGTCCCGCTCGGAACCTTCAGGGAGGTGTCCATCACGTCCGCGGCCTTATCGCCGAAGATGGCTCGGAGCAGGCGCTCTTCGGGCGCCAGCTCGGTCTCGCTCTTGGGCGTCACCTTGCCCACCAGTATGTCCCCGGGCTTGACCTCGGCGCCCACGCGTATCACGCCGTCCATGCCGAGGTTCTTAAGCGCTTCCTCGCCCACGTTGGGAATGTCCCGCGTGATCTCCTCGGGGCCCAGCTTGGTGTCGCGCGCGCTCACCTCGAACTGCTCGATGTGGATGGACGTGAACGTGTCCTCCCGGACAACGCTCTCCGCTATGAGGATCGCGTCCTCGAAGTTGTACCCGCACCAGGGCATGAACGCCACGCGCATGTTGCGGCCCAGCGCCAGCTCTCCGCCCGAAGTGCAGGGCCCGTCCGCGATGACCTGGCCGCGCGCTATTTTCTGGCCCCGCTTCACGACAGGCTTCTGGTTGATGCAGGTTCCAGAATTGGACCGCATGAACTTCCGGAGGTCGTACACCCTGAACTGGTTGCTTTCCTTCGTGCCGCGCTTGGGCATCTCGCCGTTATTGGTAATCACTATCCGCGTGGCCGACACGTAGGCCACCTTGCCCGGGTCCGAAGCCAGAACGGTGACGCGGGAGTCCCTTGCCACGCGCCGCTCCAGGCCCGTGGCAACGTAAGGCCGCTCCGTCTTCAGAAGGGGCACCGCCTGGCGCATCATGTTCGAGCCCATCAG
>JAAZAB010000206.1 GCA_012514555.1 Lentisphaerota bacterium | reverse complement strand
GCCATTCTTCAGCCCCGATCAGGCCGCGCTTGACGGCCATTTCGAAAAGCTCGGTGTGCGGGTAAATGGCCAGGACATTGAACATGGCGAAATCCGGGTCCAGCCTGCGCGCGAACCTGAGCGTTTGCATGACGTCCTCCCGCGTGCGCTCGTGCGGGCAGCCGATGAGGAAATAAGCCGCCGTGGCGATCTTGTGCCGCCTCGCCAGGGCCACGGCCCGCTCGACCTGCGCTATCGTGATGCCTTTCCTGAGCAGCCGCAGGCCCTCGTCAGTGCCGGTCTCCACCCCGTAATGCACGCGCACGCAGCCTGCCGCGCGCGCCAGCCTGAGGCCCTCCTCCTCGATCGTGTCCACCCGCGCGCGAATGCTCCAGCGCGCGCGCAGCCTGCGCTTCAGAATCTCGCGGGCAAGCTCGGCAAGGCGCCCGGCGCGCACGTTGAAAGTGTCGTCCACGAAATGGATTTCCTCCGCGCCCGAGGCAAGGCAGGATTCGATTTCATCCGCCATGCCGGCGGCGGAGCGCTCCCGGTAGCGGCCGTGCGGCGTGGAACAGAAAATGCACTTGAACGGGCAGCCCCGGCTTGAAACGATGGTGGCGAAAGTCGCGCGCCTGCCTAGCACGTAGTAGTACTGGCGGCTGTCCACGAGATCGCGCGCCGGGAAAGGCAGGGAGTCCAAATCCTCCACCGGCTCGGCCGGGGCGGATGCCGGCGACGTCGAGCCGGGCCGCTTGACCGACACTCCGCCTATGCCGGACCCGTCGCGGCCGGCCGCCAGCGCCTCGATGAGCGCGAGAAACGCGCGCTCGCCCTCGCCCCACACGGTGAAATCCACAGGCTTGAGCGCCAGCGCCTCGGCCGGGAACGCGTCAACGTGCGGGCCGCCGAGACAGACCCGCGCGGAGGGCGCAGCCGCCTTGATTGTTTCCGCGGTCCGCAGAATCTCCACAAGGTTGTGTGTCGTGCCCGTGATGCCGGCCAGGTCGGGCGGATTCGCCCGAAGCCGCAGCGCGAGCGCGCCATAGGTAAGGCCCGAGGCCGGAAGGTCCAGCACTTCAACCGCATGCCGCGAATTGGCCCGAACATACGCCGCAAGGGCCAGCAGGCCCAGAGGCGGAAAACGCCCGACCTCCTTTGACACGGAGCCGGGCAGCTCCGTCCGGATCATGCCTTCAGCCCGCGGATTGACCAGCAGAATCTTCACATCGCTCACCTCAAGAGCAGGCGCAGAGCCTCCAGCGCGCTCACGGGGTTTCCAAACAAGTGTGTCGCCTCGGCCCAGCAGGGCCGCATGCACCCCGGGCAGCCGCGCCGGCGCGCGCGGAATTCCTTCCGGAGCCCGGGCTCCATCATGCGCGCGCCGAGGTCCTGGTCGCTGAAACGCGCGAACGGCGGAAAGCGGTGGCACATGGAAATTCCGCCGTCGGGGCTGATGGAAAGGTACAGGCGCCCCGCGTCGCAGCGCCATGGCATGCGGCCTGTCTTGAGATAAACCCGAGAATCCTTCAGAAACCGGCTCGAATTGGCGATCCCTGCGCCGGCGCCCTTGAGCTGGAGCAGGCTTGAATAAGCCTGGTCCACGCGGTCAAAATCCGCGGGCCGGATGGCCATGTCCGGCGCGGCAGCCGCGAAACCGTCGGAGTCGTTTTCGTCCGCCGCAAGCGTGATGGGCACGAACGAGCACAGCACGCCGAGCGAGCGCGCGAAAGACACGAGCGCCGGCAGTTCATCGAGGTTCAGGCGCGAGACGCACACGTTTATCACGTGCATGCTCCGGCGCGAAGGCAGCTTCATGCGAAAGCCCCGGATTGAATCCACGATTTCATGCCAGACATCCCGCCCGCCATATATGTCCCGCTCCTTGCTGGGCTCAAGGCTGTCAAGCGAGACAGAGACATGCCTCAGCCCGGCAAGCGCGAGCTCGTCAATCAGTTCGTAGGAAACCTGCACCCCGTTGGTTAGCAGGCGAACGTCCATGCCGAGCCCCGAGAAAGCCGCAACCAGTTCGGGCAAATCCCGGCGCACGGAAGGCTCGCCGCCGCCAAGGGCGATCGAGCGCACGCCCGCGGCCCACAGGCCGCGGGCGAGGCGCCCTGCCTGGGCCACGGTCAGCTCGGCGGCCGCGGACCCGGATTTCCAGACCGCGCACATGCGGCAGCGCATGTTGCAGCGGTGCGTCACGCCGTAGTGCGCGTATACCGGCGCCGGCCTGCCGGTCCAGGCTTTGACGACGCTCAACGCCACGGAAAGAAGCGGGGTCATGCCTGGGCGCCCTCCAGGCTTTTTGCCAGCACGTCGTTCCACTTGCCCGCGAACATGAACCTGTCGATTCTCCTGAAGCCAAAGCCGCTGAGAATCGCCGCGATCGCCGTGTTTTCAGTCTCAATCGAAACCACCACGCGCGCGATGCGGCGCTCCCGCAGGGTGTCGAGAGCGCGCGCTATCAGCGCCCGGGCCGCGCCCGAGCGCCGGTATTCCCCGGAAACCGCTATGAAGAGCAGCTCCGCCGCGGCTGAATCCGGAACCCGGATCAGGTATCGCGGAGTCTGCAGCAGCAGGCTTCGGCAGGACCTGTTCGCCAACCCGCCCCTGAGCGCGGCCCACGCCAGGGCGGCCCCGTGGCGCGCCATCAGCCCGCAGAGGAACTTCCGGCGATCCGCGGCGGCGGCGATAAAGCCGCAGGGCTTGCCGCAGCGCTCATCAACGAAGGCAACGGCGCGGGGCGAGCGCGCCAGCTCCAGGTATACCCGGGCGAGAAAACCGGGTCCGAACGCGGCGAAGACCGAGTTCGGCATCAGGCTGGCATGCCGCTCCGCGGCCCAGCCCGCGTCGGCCGCAGTCATCGTCCGTATCATCCGCCCGCCTCCTCATCAACGGCCCGCCGCCTGCGGACGAACATGTTGAACAGCAGCCGCAGCGCGCGGGCGTAGCGCGAGAAATCGTTCCAGTTCCTGAACATGCGCAGGTGCCGCCACCAGATGACCGGCCGCAGGTAGAACGAGCGGTAGAACTCGCGGTAGAGATCGGTAAGCTTCTCGCGCGTCAAGCCGCGCGGAATAAACACCGGCTCCCAGAAGGAATAGCGCTCGAGGTCTTCCGTCACGATCGTTCCGTACTCGCGGATGAAGGTTGACTGGAGCGCGCCGGGCATGGGCGTGTTGACCTGCACGGTGATGTCCGTCAGGGGCAGCTCCCGGGCGAACGCCATTGATTCCCGGATCGTCGCCTCCGTGTCCGTCGGGTGCCCGATCATGAAGAAGGCCTTGGGATGAAGCCCTGCCGCGTGCGCATGCCCGGCGACCGCGCGGACCTGGTCCTTGGTAACCCGTTTCCGGATGAACTTGAGCACCTCCTCGTTCCCGGACTCCACGCCTATTCTCACGCGCCAGCAGCCGGCGCGTCTCATTTCGTCGAGTATCTCGCGCGTCGCCACGTTCGCGCGGATGGTGCAGGTCCAGTGCACGCGCAGCTTTCGCCGCTCCATCTCCCCGACAATGCCCCGCACGCGGCTGACCGTGGGCATGAAGAGGGAATCCACGAACGCAATGTCGCGCGCGCCGAAGCGGCTCACCAGCTGCTCCGCCTCGTCAACTATCCGGGAGGCGCTGAAAGAACGGTAGCTCACCCCGAAAATGCCGTGGTCGCAGAAAATGCATTCGTAGGGGCAGCCGCGGCTGGTGATCATCGCGAACTTGGGAAGGTAGGGGCCGTCGTTCGGCTGGGGCACATACTTGGAGAGCGGCAGTAGATGCCGCGCCGGCATGGGTATCTCGTCAAGGTTCTCTATGAACTCCCTGGGCTCGGTCAGCCTGGGCCTGCCGCCGGCACGGAAGGCTATCCCCTTCACGTCGCCCAGGCACGCGCCGCCGCCCAGCGCCGCGACAAGATCGAGCACGGTACGCTCGCCCTCCCCCACGCACACGGCGTCAAAGCAGGGGTTTTCGAGCACGGCTTCGGCGTTGCGCGTTGCATGCGGCCCGCCAATCACGATCGGCAAGGAGGGCATCTCCGCCTTGACCAGCCGCGCCATTTCCAGGGCATTGCCGTAGAAGTTTGTCGTGGAGGTGATGCCCGCCACGTCCGGCGCGAAAGCCCGGACCCGGTCCGCCGCCTCGGCCATTGAAAAGCCCTCGACCGCCGCGTCCATCAGGCCGACCCGGGCGCCCGCGCGTTCGAGCACGGCGGCCAGGTAGGCCAGCCCGAGCGGAGGCGAGTTGAAGTAGAGGTTGCGGATGACAGGGCCGATGGGGCCGCTGCGCTGGCGCTCGGTCACCGGGGGATTGATCAACATTACGCTTGGCGGCGCGCTCATCGCAGAAGCTCCTTCAGCCAATACCAGCCCGCCGACAGGGGCCGGCCGAGCCCCCCGGCCCGCGCCAGGAAAGCCAGGTCGCGCGCCAGCGTCCGCGGCCTGAGATAGAATCGCAGGTACGCCATGTTCTTCATGCGCGTCAAGCCGCCCGGGCCCAGGTCGGTGCCCGCGAAGAACGGCGCCGGGGCCGCGCAGCGCCCGAGCGTGTACTCCTGCCAGTAGTCCCTGCTCATCAAGCCCTGTTCGCATGCCAGTTCGAACAGCGGCGTCATGGGCTGCGGGACGGCGACAGTGAAACTGGCCCAGTCCAGGGGCAGGCGCCTTGCGAACCGGATCGTCTCCAGCATCTCCTGGCGCGTCTCGCCAGGATAGCCCAGCATGAAATAGCCGTGCAGGGTGAACCCGATCCGGCGCGCCGCTTCCGCCGCGCATTCGACCTGCCGGAGGGTAATCTTCTTCCGCATCATGTCAAGCACGCGCTGCGACCCGGATTCCACCCCAAGGTGCAGCGCGCGGCATCCGGCGCCCCACATGGCCCGGAGCAGGGCCTCGTCAAGAACGTCCACGCGCGAGCGCGCGTTCCAGCGCACCTTCAAGTTCCGCTCGACAATCAGGCGGCACACCTCAAGCGCATCGCCGCGCTTCACGCCGAAGGTTTCGTCGAAGAGGATGATTTCACGGGATCCGAACTGGCGCACGTTCCGCTCCATCTCTTCCACGATGCCGGCCGGGGTCCGGGTATTCCACTGCCAGTCCGTATAGACCTGGGAGCAGAACGCGCACCGGAACGGACAGCCCCTCGAAGTCACGATCGTGGAAAACGGCATGCGCACCATCACGCTTCGATAGCGGTCCATCGGCAGCAGGTCCAGGGCCGGCAGCGGAAGACGGTCGAGGTCCTTTATCGCCTGCGGCCCGCCGTTCACGGTGATCCGATCATCCTCGCGCACCGCGCAGCCCGGCACGCCCGCGACGGCCCGGCGCGCGAACCACTGCTCGGCGAGGCTGCAAATCGCGTCCTCCCCGTCGCCCATGACCCCCGCATCGAATGCCGAGCCGGCGAGGCACTCGCGCGGGAAGGCCGTGACATGAGGCCCGCCCGCCACCAGCAGGCGCCCGGGAAAGCGGCGGCGCGCCTCGAAGGAAATGTTGCGAACAGTCGGCCACAGGAGCGTGGTGGCCGTGAACCCGATCACGCCGGCGTCCGCGGGTATGGCGTCCAGCGCCCCCTTCGAACCCAGGCCAAGCGCCTCGGCATCCAGGATGCAGACGTCATGGGCCCGGGCGCGAAGCGCCGCAGCCAGGCAGGCAAGGCCGAGCGGCGGATAGATGCCCGTCACGTTCGTCTCGCGGGCCCCGGTCTCCTCCCGGCAACGGATGAGCGCCACTTTCATGATGTTGGAATCCCGATCGGCCAGCGGAAGCTGCAGTTGACGGGGAATTGAAAGGGTATCCGCCTTACGCGCGCTGTCAAACCTAAACCACCATGATCACGGCATTCCCAGGACTGCGTCAAGAACGGTGGCCGGGACTGCCGCGCTCCCAGGGGGCTGCCTCAGCGCGTCGCACAGCGACGCGGCTACACAGCCGGAATCGCGCCACACCGTGGCGCGATTTGCCCGCTGCGCCTTGCATCTGCCGCACTCTGACCAATCGCAAAATCCGGGCTGAATTCTGTCTTCTGCTTTGCCCCTTGTTCCTTGTTGGATGTCCTGCCTTGTTCGACGTAACCCTTGGACGTTGGATATTCCTTGTTGGATATTGGATATTCCCCAGGTTGAAACCTGCCTGTCCAAAAAAAAGCCTCTCTTCACGCAGACAGCAGATATAAGCCCGTCCAGAATAGACCAGACATGTCACGCTGCATAGATAGTTGTATGGGTTCTGAAAAGAGCACGGACTTTGTCCGGGCGGCGAGCCAAGTGCCGCAGAGCGCCCAAGGCTTTGGATTT
>JAAZAB010000205.1 GCA_012514555.1 Lentisphaerota bacterium | reverse complement strand
CTTGGAACGCCCGCGTTCATGTCGCCCGAGCAGGCCGCCGGCCGGGTTTCCGAGGTCGGTCCGCGCTCGGACGTCTATTCGCTGGGCGCCATACTGTACTGGATGCTGACGCGCCATGAGCCGTACGAGGGGTTGACGGTGATGGACACTCTCCGCTGCGTGCTTAACGAAGAGCCGCCCATGATCAGGAGCATCAACCCGGGCGTCGAGAGCGATCTGTGCGCGATCTGCATTAAAGCCATGGAAAAGGACCCGGCCGCGCGCTATGACTCGGCGCACGATCTCGCAATGGATCTCAGGCGGTTCATCAACGGGTATGCGGTGGAGGCGGCGCCCTGGACCTGGCGGCGCGCGGCAGGCAGGTTTATACGGCGCCATCGCCGCGGGGCGCTCGCCGCCGCGCTGGCGGCCTGGGCTATCGTGCTGGCCGCGGTGGGGGCGGCGCTGGTATTTCACCGTTCTTACCTTGACATTGCGGGCCGCCAGCTTGCGTCGGCCGATGCCGGCGTGCGGGCCGAGGCGGTCCTTTCGCTTGGCCGCGAAATTGCCGCTCCTGACCTGCTGAAGCCCGAGCAGGCTCCGCGGGCGGCAGGCATGCTGATGGGCATGCACCGGGATCCTGATCCGGTGGTTCGCGGGCGCCTGCTCGCGTTCCTGGCGGAACACGGCGAACTAGCGCCGATTGCCGACGCAGTGTCAGGGCCCGCGGCAGCCTGGCTTGTTGTCGAGGCGGGCGATGCCTCGAATCCCGCGCGCCGCAACCAGGCGATCAAAGCATTGGGGCGGATCCCGCGGCCGGAGTTCACCCGGGTTTTGACCGATCGCCTGCGTGAGGAGAATCCGATTGTCAGGCTGCAGGCGATCCGCGCGCTTGGTGAGCGCGGGGATTTCGAGGCGGTCAGCCCGCTGGTGAGCCTCATGGCCGGGGATTATGTGTGCCGACCGGAGATCGAATCGGCGCTTCAGAGGATTTACGCGAAACTGCCGCAGGCCGGGAAAAACAGCCAGACGCGGCTCGTCGAAAATACGATTGCCCGCATGGCCATGGCATTGGCCAGGAACATGGAGCAGGTTGACGCCATTGAAAAAGGAGCCGCGGCGCCGGGGGACCGGAGCCCGCTTGCCGGTTTTGAGCGGGCTCTCGCATCTCCTGATCCGGCCGAGAGGGTTCGCGCGGCTTATGAGCTGGGCCTGTCAGGCGCGCCCGAGGCTGCGCCAATCCTGGTGCGCGCCCTGGGCGACAGGGATCCGGCCGCCGGCTCGTCCGCGGCCATGGCG
The DNA here is from genome assembly GCA_012514555.1 of Lentisphaerota bacterium. Taxonomy (GTDB): domain Bacteria; phylum Verrucomicrobiota; class Kiritimatiellia; order JAAZAB01; family JAAZAB01; genus JAAZAB01. The sequence goes on along the minus strand of JAAZAB010000205.1, from coordinate 616 downwards.
CTGGCCAGGCTGGATTCCCCCGGGCTGGAGGCTGCCCTGGTTGCCGGCTTGGGGAAAGGCGATCCTGCCGTCCGCATGAATTCGGCCCTGGCGCTGGGGTTTGGCCGGAAAACGGACGCCCTGGATCCGCTGCTGGTCGCCCTTGCAACCGAAACGGATGTGGAGGTCAAGCGGGGCATGATCCGGGCGCTTGGCGAACTGGGATTGCCCGGCGCGGCGCCCGGGCTCAGGCGCGCCTCGGAAGTTGATTCCCGCGTAGCCGCGGAGGCGGAAGCCGCTTTGCGCAGGCTGCCGGCGGCGCCCGCGCCCTGAGCGGCCTGGCGCATTCGCCGGTCAGGGCGCGCGCGGCCTCGGGCGGGCGAGCGATTCTTCGTAGTCCGTGAACCCGTTGCCGTTCGAATCAACGCTTTCCGGGTCCGTTTTCCAGAGATGAACTTCCTCGTAGTCCGAGAGCCTGTCGCCGTCGGCGTCCGGCCCGGTTGTGACCATGACGGTCATCTCGCCGCGCAAGCCTGTCGGCAGCGACGTGTTGCTGCGGAACATGAGCGAGCCGCTGTGCGTTGCCGTGATATTGGTCTGGCTGCCGAGAAAGAAAGGACTGTTTGTCGACGAGCTT
>JAAZAB010000204.1 GCA_012514555.1 Lentisphaerota bacterium | reverse complement strand
TTGAGGTCGAAAATGGTGAAATAATACGAAAGCCCGGACCCGGCCGTGGTGATGTCGTCCGAGACCTTGCGGAATGCCGTCGCGTCGCGTATTGTCCCGTCAGTAGCTTCGCGGCTGGCGCCTGAGAAGCCCAGGAAGGCGCGGCGTCCGCCCTGCTTTTCGTTGTAGGCGATCATCGAGCGCTGCAGCCAGTCCACGCCCGTCTCGGTGTCGTTTTTCAGGCTGACCTCTATTATCACGACTTCGATGAGAACCTGGGAGAGCGCGATGTCCACCTTGGCGAGGAGCTCGTCAATGATCGCCATGTCAACCTTGTTGGCCATCACGAGCAGGGCGTTGGATCGCTCGTCGGCGAGGATCTTAATGTCGGATGAAAGGCGCCCGGAAATTGTCAGGTCCGCCGAGGACGTGGTCGTGGATTCGGTTTCCTGGGCCTTGGCGATTGCCGGGGCGGGCGCGGCCGGCACCTGCGGCCGGGCGGCGGGGCCGGGCGGGGCGCCCGGCTGGGCGGGCGCGCCTTTCTGAGCGGAACTGCTGATGAGGCTGGTGAGCACGGTGACTATGTCCTTGGCATTGGCGTACTCGAGGGCGAACACGCGTATTGAGACGTCGGGCTCGATATCCTGGTCGAGCGCCTTGATGATGTTCTCGAAGAAGGCGAACTGAGTCGGCCGCGTGATGATGATGAGCTGGCTGGTGCGGTCGTCGGAGACCATCTTGACTTTGCCCTGGATGATGCTGCGGTCAAGCCCTTCCTGCGGGGCAGGCTGCGTCATGCGCTGGATTACGGGCGGGGCGCCCGGGGCGGGCATGCGAGGGGTGGGCATGCGAGGGGTGGGCTGGCGTATGACAGGCCTCTGATCCTTGGCCTGGACGTCGGCGATGATGGCTTCGATTTTGGACTGGATTTCCGAGGGCTTGGCGAATCGGATGGTGAAGATGCGCAGCTCCTCGCCCACGGCGACGGGGAGGTCGAGTATTTCGAGGATTTCCATGATGCGCTTGATGTTGATGGCGGTGTCCGTGACCAGCAGGCAGTTGACGCGCTCAAGGGGTGTTATCTTGCCATAGGGGTGAATGAACTGCTGAATGATGTTCTGAGCCTCGGCGAGCTCCAGGTATTTCAGCTCGATGATTCTGCTGACCAGGTGATCGAACTCGCTTGTTTCCGGGTCGATATCGCCTGTGGAGCGCTTCAGGCCTGAAACAGAGGCCGAGGCGATCGGGACGACCTTCAGGAACTTTTCGCCCATGGGCACCAGTCCGATGCCGTGCATTGTGAGCATGCCTTCGATGGCAAGCAGCGCTTCGCGCAGCGGGATTCGCTTCTGGCAGTAAAGCGTGACCTTGACGGGAGGCACATCCGGCGCCTTCATAATGGTCAGCCCTGTCCAGTTGGCGTATTGCTTGAGAATTTCGTCGAGTTCCATGTTATCGTACTTGATGCCCACCGGGGTGTCCGGTGATATTTCCGTGTCGTCGTCCGCGGCGCCGGATTCTCCTTCGCCGGCGAGAGGCGCGGCCGGGGCCGCTTCTCCAGCTTCGATTCCGGAAAGGCCCGGCGCGCCCGCGAAACCGGGCGGCAGCGGCGGGGCATTCGATATTGCCGGCCCCGAAACGGGGAAGCTAAGGGGGCCTCCCGGCGCGCCATGCCTGGGCAGGATTGAGTCGGCGGCGTCAGGAATTGAGGGCACTGGCGGAAGGTTGGTTGCAGAGCCCTCCGGGATTGCCGGCATGGCGCCGTAGGGCAAGTTGGTGGGCGGCGGGCCCTGGAAGAATGCGGGCAAGTTGGTGGGCGGCGGGCCCTGGAAGAACGCGGGCAAGTTGGTGGGCGGCGGGCCGCGGAACATTGGCGGCAATCCGGTTGGGACTTCGCCGGTGACGTCTGCCGGAGCGGCCGGCGGCGGAATTCCTTCCGGCATAGCGGGATTGCCCGGCAGTGCGGGGGCTGCCGCGGGGCTGGCGGCGGCGGCCGCTTCCGGTTCGGCGAGGTCTTCGGTCTGGGCCCGGGCGTGGCCGGCTGAGAGCGCTGCGATTGCGCCGGCTAGGACAAGAGCCGCATTGCGAAACAAAGTCATGTGTTCCATTCGTTCCCCCGAACGCAGGCAAATCTATTTAACCACGGTTCCCGCCGGCTCCGCCTCCTGCGCCCGTGCCGGTTCGTTTTGACCGGGCCCGGCCTCGGCTTCGCGGCAATAGGCGCATTTCACGGAGAAGTTGCCCTTGAGCTTGTCCTTGCTTCCCGAAACCGTCGAGACCGAAAGCTGGTCGAGGTCCATGCTAACATCCTGGCTTTCCAAAGCATAGAGAAAACGAACCAGCGCTTCCAGGGTTCCTTCCCATGTGCAGTCAACCGCGAACCCGAAAAGGTCGCCCTGTTTTTTCTCCTTTTCAGGCCTGCGCTGAAGCAGGGCAATTTCGCTTTCTTTTGCAAGGTTTTCAAGCAGTTTCATGTAATCCGCGCTCACGTCCTTTTCAGGCGAATATGTCTTTAGCTTGAGCCTGAGCAGTTCCATGCGCCGTTCCCAGTCGGGCTTCTGGTCGAGCAGGCGCTGGGACAGTTCAATATCCCTGCGCAGGGTCTCCCGGCGCTCCGACATCTCCTTTGCGCCCTGGATTTTAGGGGCAACAAACCAGTAGGAGCCCGCGGCCACGATGAGCCCCATGGTCGCCCAGCCCAGCACCATTTCTCGGGCTGATATCCTCATTGCTGCGCTCCCGGAGGATTGCACACCATTTGAAAAACCTGGACCATTGATTCCTTGCGTTTGACCGGCTGGATGGAAGCCATGTCGATTTTCTTGAACAGCCGGGAGTTGTCCAGTGCCTGCTTGAAATCGTAGATTTGGCCTGGGTTCAGGCTCTCGCCTTTTATGATGACGCCCTGCCCCTTCTTGTACTGGAAGGAGGTGATGATGACTTCCGCCGGCATGGCCTCGCTGATTTCCCGCAGGCATTCGAGCGCGGACCGGTTTCTATCCAGCTGCAGCTCAAAGGACGTGACGCGGTTGCGGATCTGGCGGACATCCTCCTCCTGGATCTGGAGTTCGGCTCGGGTCTGGTCCATGCGGGCAAGCGTCTGTTTTTTCCACTGGAAATAGCCCAGGAAAAGGCTCATACCGGCCAGCCAGGCTGCAAGGAGCGCAACTGATGTTGCGGCCAGGCGCCGGCGCAGAAGGCTTTCTGACGCCGAGGCCCGCCACTCGCGCGGCATCAGGTCCGTAACGGTGTGAACGGCTTGAACACCGGGGAAATCATGGAGGCTTCGCCGGGCCAGGCCTGCGCACAGCCCGGGCAGGCTGGAGATGTTCTTGAACATCACCGCGCTCTCCGTTTCCGCGCCGAGCATCTGAAGCGCCTCTTTTTCGGGCGGGGCGTCGCGCCACCAGTCGAAGCGGGAGACATCTTGTGCGCCATGCTCAAGGTCAAGCGCCATCAGCAGCGAGGATATTTCCTGGACGAGTTCGCGGGCATACTCGACCTGTGTCAGGCCGGCGGACGAGCTGACCGAGCGGATGGCGAGGGGGACTCCATCCTGCGCCACCAGTATCAGGTCGGATGTCCCGTCCGGCGCCAGGATGAGATGCCGGCCCTCCTTCAGTATTTCCCCGCGATCCTTGAGCAGACGCCACCATGCCATTGCATTGAGGTCTATGCGCTTGAGATTCAGCCCCGCGAGCCCGCACACGGCGCCCGCGAACTCGATGGCGGCGCGGCGGCAGGCAGCAATGAGAACCAGGGAGGCGTTGGGTTTGGTTTCGAGAATCTCGTGCGAAACGACGCGCTTATCCTCGGGGAACGGCGCTATCTTGTCAATTTGGAGAGTGACCATGCTTGCCAGCTCGGCGGGGTCGGTTGCGGGCAGTTCCAGTATGCGCATGAGAACCTGGTCGGACGCCAGTCCCAGGGACACGGGGCCCCGCAATCCCGGGGCGGCGAGCTTGATGGCCGCGGCCACGGCTTCCGGCTTGTCCCTCGACGCCTCATCAACGGCCAGTTCGGCCGTGCCGTCCGCGACATGGTCAGGGGAAGTCTTGCCCATGCGCAGAGTGGTCCATTCGATGCGCATTCCGCGCAAAATGAGGCCCGTGATGGATTTGTGTCTTGACATGAGCGGTTGGTTTTTCCGGTTTCCAGCATTGTCTCAGAAGGGGGTTATTCTTCTTGATTCGAGCAGCAATGTCAAGGGCAAGACGCGGGATGGGCGATGTTTGCGAAGGCTGCGGCAGGCAAGCCGCAAATAACCCTGGAAAGAGCGAATATCCAATATCAACCCGGATTTTGCGATTGGTCAGAGTGCGGCAGATGCAAGGCGCAGCGGGTGAAGGCGTATTGACATACTCCGAACCCGTTGCAACACAGCAGATGCCGCACTATGGCCAATCCCTCGTGGTTT
>JAAZAB010000003.1 GCA_012514555.1 Lentisphaerota bacterium | reverse complement strand
GGCATCCAGCACATCTATCCGGCCGGGGAAATCGGGCTGGAAAGCGACCCGGAGCTTCTTGCCATTGCCAAAAACACCGTTAGTGCGCTGAATGGCTGGCGGGATTTCAACGGCATGAGCAGCTTCTATCCCGCGGCTGTCCGGGTCGGCCTGGACCCGGAGCTCATCCTGCGCGAGATGAAGGCCATGATCGAGGCGCTCGGGCTTCCGAATGGCTTTACCAGGAACAACCCGCACGGCATCGAGAACTGCAGCGTCGTGCCCAGCGCCATCAATGAAATGCTGTGCATGGGACACCAGCGGGTCCTGCGCTTTTTCCCCGTCTGGCCGAAGCTCGATGACGCGGCTTTCCGCGACCTGCGGGTTCCGGGCGCGTTCCTCGTGTCCGGGGAGATGTGCCAGGGCGAGACAATGAACATCCTTATCCGCAGCGAGCAGGGCCGGACATGCACGGTGGACAATCCGTGGGGCTGCCGCGGAGTGCGGGTCCACCGGGACGACAAACCCGCGGAACCGGTTAAGGGGCGCAGGTTCGACCTTCGGACACGCAAGGGCGAGAGCATCCGCCTCGTCCCGGATGGCCGGTAGAACAGCCGCGGAGTGCGGCGCCAGGATAAGGTTGTACGGGACGGGCTTGATCGATACCGAGTCAGCGTGAGCGTTCGACGGCAAAGCGCGCAAGGGCGGCCAGTGGCGCGGTGTCTCCCGGAATGGCGGCAAGCGCCGCTGCGCTTTCTTCCGCCAGCGCCGCGGCCCGGGCTCGCGCCTCCCCGATTCCGTACAAGGCCACGTAGGTGAGCTTGCCGCGCGCCTGGTCGCTGCCAACCGCCTTTCCGAGCTGTTCGGGATCGGACGTGGCGTTCAGCACATCGTCCGCTATCTGGAACGCGAGCCCCAGCGCACGGCCGTAGGCGGACAGGGCGTCCAGATCCCTCTGCGCGGCGCCCACGGCCAGCGCCCCGATCCGGACCGAGGCGAGAATCAGGGCGGCGGTCTTGTGTTCGTGGATGTAGCGAAGGCGGTCCGGATCCTTGCCGCCTCCCTCGGCGGCCATGTCCTCCGCCTGCCCGCCGATCACACCCTGGCTGCCGGCCGCGGCAGCGAGCTCCACCACAAGCCGCGCGCCGGCCGGGCCCGCATCCAGGGCCGCCCGGCCCATCCACTCGAACGCCAGTGTCAGCAGCGCGTCGCCGGCCAGGATGGCCAGCGCTTCCCCGAACACCTTGTGGTTCGTCGGCCGGCCCCGGCGCAGCGCGTCGTCATCCATTGCCGGAAGGTCGTCGTGGATCAGGGTGTAAGTGTGCAGAGCCTCAAGCGCAAGGGCCGGCAGCATGGCGCGCTCTGCACTGCCTCCGGTTGCCTCGGCCGCGGCCAGGCACAGGACCGGCCGCAGGCGCTTTCCGCCCGCGAACACGCTGTAGCGCATGGCCTCGTGCAGGCGCGCCGGCCGGGCCCCGGCCGGCGGCATCCGCAAATCCAGCGCAGCATCGATGCGCGCGCTCCGCTCCGCCAGATACCCATCTAGATCAAACATGGTCCCAAGTGTAAGGCGCCGGGGCCAGGGTTCAATGAAAATCTTCCTGTTGCCTTGCGCGGCCGCTGTGCTATATTTGGCCTTTATCCGGTTTCTTTTGGAAAAGGGGCGACTATTCAGGCGCCAGGGTTCAGGGTTCGGGCGAATTGCAGGTCTTTCCGGAATGTGATGGCCGGCAGCCTCATAATCCTTGCGCCCAGCATTCCCTGATTTCCTGAACCCCGCACCCTGAACCCTGTCCTCCGGGAAATGTTCGATAAAGGAATGCCTGAAGCATATGCCAACCTACGAATACCAGTGCGAAAAGTGCGACCATGCCTTCGAAGTTTTCCAGGGCATTTCCGACAAGCCCATCTCCAAATGCCCCGAGTGCAGGGGCAGGGTGAAGCGCCTGATCGGAAAGGGCGCCGGGATCATATTCAAGGGCAGCGGGTTCTATCAGACCGACTACCGCAGCGAAAGCTATCGGTCCAAGGCGAAGGCTGAAAGCGCCGCTCCGTCACATGCGGCGTCCGGCTCAGCCTCGGCCTCGGGGACAAAGGCCCCGGAAGCGCCCGCGGCCAAGCATGATGCCGGCGCAAAAACAAAGAGCGACGCAAAAAAAAGCGCCCACAAGGCCTAGCCCGGCGCACAAATGGAGTGTTCATGATTCTGTGCGGCAAATGCGGATATGACAACCCGCTCGGGCGCATATTCTGCGCCCAGTGCGGAGACAAGCTGGACCTTAACCAGATTGCGGAGCCTGAAAGTATCAAGGCGGGCTCCGCTAGTAGCGCGCGCGCGCGGGCAATACTGTTCATCCTGCTTGATGCCATCATCCTCGCCATTGTGCTGGCTGGGCTGGCCTTCTGGCCCGCGGCCCACGAAGCCAGCCTGGGCTCCGACAGCCTCAGCCGGGCCGCCCTGGGCAAGCTGACGCGCCTCAACTCCGCCGCCGTCACCATGGCCCACGAGTTCTCGGAAAAAGAGGCAAATGTTCTCGCCGCCGGATACATGGAAGGCCTGAAGAGGAGCGGCGATCGGAATGTCAGTGGCGTCAAGTCAATCGAGATACAGCTTGAGCCTAACGCAGTCAGGGCGACGGCCTTCGCATCCGTCGGACCCTGGCACTTCGGAACCTACACGCTGGGCCCATTTCCAATCACATACTCCGTCCTGGCCGTGCCGGTTAGGGAAGGCAAAGCCGTCCGCTTTGACGTCCGCCGCGGCGCCATCGGGCACCTGCCCCTGCCCGGCCCGCTCGGCAAGCCCGTGGCGGGCAAGTTCGAATTGATCTTCTCAAAAGCCAGCCGCTATAAGAACCTGTTCAACAAGGCCGACACGATTGAACTCAAGAAAGGCGCTGTCACGATCGGCATCAAAAAATGATGGCGCGGGCAGCAAGCCGACCATGGCGAAAAAACGACAGACAACCGTGGGCCGGATCGCGGACGACGCGCTCGCGTTCACGGCGGGCCGGGACGCAGAGCTCGACCTGCGCCTCGTGGGCGCCGACTGCCTCGGCTCGGCCGCGCACGTGACCATGCTTTCGCGCATGCCGGTCAAGCCCCGCCTTTTTTCCGAGCGCGAGCGCAGGGCGGTCGTGGCCGAGCTTGCGCGCATCGCGCAGGACGCCGCGCGCGGCCGCTTCCGCATAACGCTTGAGGACCAGGACGTTCACCTCGCCGTGGAGCGCCGGCTCACGGCCCGGCTCGGCGACCTTGGCAAGCGCATACACACCGGCCGCAGCCGAAACGACCAGGCCGCGCTGGATATCCGCCTGTATGCGCGCGGGGAATTGCTCGAAACGATCGCCGAAACAGCCCGCCTGGCATCCGCCCTGATCCGGCTCGGGCGCCGGCACAAGCGCGCGCCGATGGTCGGCCGCTCGCACATGCAGCCGGCCATGCCCTCCTCGGTAGGGCTGTGGGCAACCTCTTTCGCGGAAAGCCTTTCCGACGACCTCGCCCTGCTCAGGTGCGCGTATGACCTGAACGACCGCAACCCGCTCGGCGCCGCCGCCGGGTTCGGAGTGCCGCTGCCCATTGACCGCGCGCTCACCACCCGCCTGCTCGGGTTCCGCCGCCCGGTGCACAACGTGATCCACGCCAACAACGCGCGCGGCAAGAACGAGTCCGTCATCCTTTCCGCGCTTGCGCAGGTCATGGCGACGCTCTCGCGCCTGGCGCAGGACCTGATGATCTACACTATGCCGGAATTCGACTATTTCCGGCTCCCGCCGGAATACTGCACCGGCAGCAGCATCATGCCCCAGAAGAACAACCCGGACGTCCTGGAGCTTGTCCGGGCGCGCGCCTCGTCCGTTTCATCATGCCTGTTCCGCGTGCTGGATGTCATCAAGGGCCTGCCCGGCGGGTATAGCCGCGATCTGCAGGAGACCAAGGAGCCGTTCATGGAGGGCCTGGACAGCACCCGCGGATGCCTGCGCATTCTTGTTCCGGTCATCGAAGGGCTCGAAGTCCGGCGCGCGTCGCTGCTGCGCGCCTTTACGCCGGGCGTTTTCGCCACAGACCATGCGCTGAACCTGGCCGCGGGCGGCATGCCGTTCCGGGACGCTTACCGCCACGTCAAGGAACACATCGCGGAGCTGAAAAACATGAATCCCATGCGGGCGATCATGGCAAAGCGCCACCTGGGCGCGCCCGCCGGCCTGGATTTCGCGCTGCTTGCCCGGCCCGTGCGGGAAGCCGCGCGCTTCGCGGAGCGCGAGCGCAGGCGCTGCGGCATGGTTTACTCACGCCTGCTCGGAGGGCCTTCACCCCATCCCCCGCCCGACACTGCGTCCGGCGACTGATCGCCGGCAATCCGGAGACTGCCTGCCGTGGGAGCAGCAATAGAGATCGCAAACCTGGTCGTCGAATTCGCGGCGGGCCCGCAAACCGTTCGGGCGCTCGACGGCCTCTCCCTCACCGTGGAAGCCGGCTGCGTATTTGGCTTTCTCGGCCCGAACGGCGCCGGCAAAACCACCGCGATGCACACGCTGCTCGGCTTCATACGGCCGGCCTCCGGCCGGGCGCTCGTCTTCGGCGAGGATGTCTCAAAATCCATCGCCCGCCGGCGCATCGGGTACCTGCCGGAACATTCTGAAACCTACCGTTTCCTGACCGGCCGGGAGCTCCTTGCCTTTGCGGGCCGCCTCTTTCGCATGCGCGGGGCCGCCCTGAGCCGGCGGGTGAACGCCTTGCTCGAGCAGGTGGGCATGTCGGGCGCGGCTGACCGCCGCATTTCAACCTATTCCCGGGGCATGCTCCAGCGCATCGGCCTGGCGCAAGCCATGGTCAACGACCCCGACCTCCTCATCCTTGACGAGCCGACGGGCGGGTTCGACCCGATCGGCCGCATCGCCATCCGCTCTCTCATTGCGGGCCTGCGGGCGCAGGGCAAGACCGTCTTTTTTTCCTCGCACGAGCTCTCCGAAGTCGAGCTCACCTGCGACCGGATCGCCATCATCGCCCGCGGCCGCATCGTGGCCGGGGGCACGGTCGCGGAGCTTTCCGGGCGCGGCGAAAGCCTCGAGAAAGTCTTCATAGCGGCGGTGTCGGCATGAGCAGGATTTTCTCCATCGCGCGCATCGCGTGGCTTGAGCTGCTCCGGAAAAAAGAGCTTTACGTGCTGGGCATCATGATGGCGGGCGTGCTGGGCGCGCTGCTCTCCGTAAAGGCTTACGGGCTCGACGGCGCGGCCGGCCACATCAAGGAACTCGGGCTTCTCCTGGCATGGGCGCTCTCCTGGGCGCTGGCCGTCAATGTCACCGCGCGCCAGATTCCGCAGGAGGAATCGAGCGGCACCATATTCCCCCTGCTGGCCAAGCCGCTCACCCGCGCGGAATTCCTCCTCGGGAAATGGCTGGGCTGCTGGACCGTGGTCTGCGCCGCGACCACGGCCTTCTACCTTCTCGCCGCGCTTGTCGCGGCGCTGCGCGGCGGAAAGTTCAACCCTTCCGCCCTCGCACAGGGGCTGATCCTGCACTTCGCGGCCCTTGCCGTGATTTCGGCGCTGGCGCTTTTCTTTTCCACGCGCCTCCACCGGGACGCGGCCGCCACGCTCACTTTTGTGGCCACCATATCCGCCCGCATCTTTGTCCCCGCCATTCCCAACCTCTGCATGTATGAATTTGGCTGGCGCAGGACAGGGCTGCTCATTCTCTACTATGCCCTGCCCCACCTCGAGCTCTTTGACCTGCGCCAGCGCCTTGTGCACGGGGGCGCGCCCGCGCCGGGGGAGGCGTTCATCCTGGCGCTGCTGTACGGCGCCGCGCTAACCGCAGCCCTGCTTATTCTTGCCTGGCTGGCATATCGAAACAAGCGCTTTTCGCGGGGCACAATGCTGTGAAAGCCGCCTTCAACAACCGGAACGCCTGGCCGTGGCTGCTCGCCGCCCTGGCCCTTTTCGGAATCGCCTTTTCGATCGCCTGTTTCGCCGTCCCGTTCGCCCCGTCGAGCCGGGCCGTCGAGGACCCCATGCTTGACGCCATTTTCGGAGGCGCCCGCGGGCTCCTCGCTAGCGCGCTTTATCAAAGGGCGGACATATTCTTCCACGAGGGCGTGCCCTACTATAAAAAGGAGTCATTCACGAACGATGTCTTCCGCCGCATTTCCGGCAGCCTCAATCCAAGGGCGCACACGCACCTCTCGGGCCTGCGCGTCCGGGAAATCATGCCTTGGCTGTATTTCACGCTCAAGGCGGACCCCCATAATGTCGAAGCCGCCGGCGTCACGGCTTTCTGGCTGACCTCGGAGCTGGACCGGCCCGACCTCGCGGAGCAGGTGCTGCAGGAGGCGCAGGAATACAATCCCCGCAGCCACGTTATCCGGCAGGAAAAAGGACGGCTTTATCTCAACACCGGCCACATCGACCGGGCGGAACAGGAGTTCGACACAGGAATCCGCCTCGCCCTGTCCGCCCCGCAGTGGACAAACGACCAGTTTCGCATCGAAATGGCCGAGATGCTCATGTTCCGCGGGCTCCTGCGCGAGACACGCGGCGACGTAGACCGCGCGCTGGCCGACTACGCGGAGACTCTCAGACTTTTCCCAGGCAGAACCAACCTGCACGCGCGCGCCGACGCGCTGTCGCGCGGAGCCAAGGTTGAGCCGGCGTCCGAAATGCTTAAGACACTCAGAGACTCAAGGCAACATGTATGCGAACGCGAAGACAATGGCCACAACCACGCGGGCGCGCACGAAGCCCGCTCGCATGCGGGCCGCGGCGCCCACACGGACGGCGGTGATTAGGAATGTATCTTAACTTCTACGGGCTCAACGAGATGCCCTTCAACATAACGCCCGACCCCAGGTTCCTGCTTTTCACCAGGAACCACCGCGACGCATACGATCACCTGATGTTCGGAATCGAACACAGGAAAGGCTTTATCGAATTCACGGGAGAAGTCGGATCGGGCAAGACCACCATCTGCCGCTCCGTGCTGGCCAACCTCAAATCCAACATCAAAACGGCGCTCATCCTCAACCCGTGCCTCACCGGCACCCAGTTGCTCAAGGCCATCCTCAGCGATTTCGGGCTCCCGAGCGCCGCCCGCGACCGCCTGAGCTACCTCCAGGTCCTGAACCGGTTTCTCCTCGAACAACTGAACGACGGCAATAACGTGGCGCTCATAATAGACGAAGCCCAGGATTTGTCGCAGGAGCTGCTTGAACAGGTCCGCCTCCTTTCGAACCTGGAAACGGATCAGCACAAGCTCCTGCAGATAATCCTTTGCGGACAGCCCGAGCTCCAAAAACGCCTGCTCTCCCCCGCGCTCCGCCAGCTCCGCCAGCGCATTACGATACGCTTCCACCTGATGCCGCTGACCGAGACTGAAACCTCCCATTACATCGACCACCGCCTGCGCACGGCCGGATGGAAGGGCGGCCACCTCTTCTCGCCCGACGCGGTGCGGCATGTCTTCAAATATGCGCGCGGCATTCCGCGCATCACGAACTCGGCTTCGGATGTGGCCCTGCTTGCCGGATACGCGGCCGGCAGCCGCATCATTGACGGCGCCTGCGTCAAGCGGGCCATTCAGCAATTGGAGGGATGCGCATGAGCCTGATCCAGGACGCCCTTAAACGCCAGCAGCAGGAAAACCAAAGTGCCGCGCCGAACGCTGCGCCGCCCCCGCTCCCAAGCGACGCCCAGACCGATGCGCCGCGCGGCCCGGAGTTTTCCGTCCCCGAAACCATGCCCGCCGGCGCGGCCCCGGAGAAAAGCGCGTCAAAGCCCTGGTCAACGGGCCTGCTTGCAGCCATCTTCATATGCGCGATAATCGCCGCCGTCATGTACCTTGGCTGGTTCTTCTTGGGCCGCTCGTTCATGACGAAAAAGAACCCTGCGCAAGCTCCGGCGGCCGCAGTCACGCCGGGGCCCGCACCGCAGCCCGGCACGCAGGCAGAGCCGGCGCCCGCACAGGAAGCTGAAGCGCCCAAGCAGGAAGCAGGCGAAGCATCGGCCGTTCAGCCGGCCGCGCCCGCCGCAGCACCGGCCGCCGAACCGGCCAAGCCTGTTGCCGCCGCACCCGCAACAGCGCCGGACCGGGCGCCCGCCCCTGCCCCGGCCCAACCGGGCTCCGCGGCGCCTGCCGCCGAACCGGCCAAGCCTGTTGCCGCCGCACCCGCAACAGCGCCAGACCGGGCGCCCGCCCCTGCCCCGGCCCAACCGGGCTCCGCGGCGCCTGCACAGCCTGCGCCATCGTTCGAACCGGAGCCCGAAGCAGCGCCTCTTGAGTGGCCATCGCTTAAGCTCTCCGCGATGGTGCTTGGAAAAAGCACAAGCCGCGGCGCGGCAATCATAAACGGCAAAATCGTGGAAGTAGGAGAGGAAATAG
>JAAZAB010000203.1 GCA_012514555.1 Lentisphaerota bacterium | reverse complement strand
CGCGCCGAGAAAACCGCGCAGCACGTCGGCGGTCTGCTCGATGATCGACGTATAGGGGATCACGTAGATGATGCGCTGATGGCCGTGGGCCAAGGCGTGCCGCAAGGCGAAGGCGGTCCCGGAGAGGGTTTTGCCGCCGCCCGTGGGAACCGTCAGCGAAAAGAGTCCGGGCGCCTGCGCCGCCATTTTCTCGCAGGCCGCGCGGATTTCGGCGCGAATGCGGTTGACAGGCGTTTCGGTCACGTGCCGCTGCATGGCGTCCAATTGCGCGAAGAAGCGCTCCGCCAATGCTGACAGCGCTGGATAATCCTGACGCGAGTCGGCCCGCTCTCGATTCATGAAGGATTCGGTGTCCAAAAAATCGGCGTCCACCAAGCAGGAGTAGAGCATGCGGACCCAGAAGCTGACATCGGAGACATCGCTCTTCATGCGCCAGGGGGGTGGAAGGCGGCGGCTCTGCCAGGCCGCCTGATGCGCTTCGATCCAGGCGGCGACCGCCGGCTCCTTCACCACGTCGCGCTCCTGATCCAGGCGGTAGGCAAGGGCGCCATGCGGCGTCTCGCCGCCGATCCAGTCGGGGAGTCCTGCGTGATGTCCGGCGATGCAATAGGCGAGGATTCGACCGATCCCGCTCGGTTTCAGCGCCTGCACGGCCCAGACCGCGCCGGCGCCGGAATGCGTGCGATCCGAGGAATCGTAATGCAGATCGGTCAAGCCGTTCGATGTGCGCAGATAGCTTTGAAACGAAAGACGAGACTTGCCGATGTCGTGAAGAAGCGCCGCCAAATCCGCCCACGGGGCCGACCCGAATGTTTCGGCAAATTCACGCGCCCGCGCGGCGCTTGTTACCGCATGCGCATCCAACGATTGCCATTTGGCAAGGGGCTGTTCTGGATAGCTATGCGCATATATGTCAGGGCTTCCCATTTCTCCTCTCGGTATCCTTTCCGCGATCCTCAAAGCTTAGACTTCATATGGTCCTGTCCGGCCGCTTTTCCCCGGTTCCGGCCGCAATTGCGCCAGTTCACGCCGGCCTTGCTTAACAATCGCTCGATTTTGCGCGCCTCTTCGTTCCGCCGAGGATCGGCCAACGCGACCACGAGTAAATCGCCGAGGCGTCCGTTGGTGGAAAGAATTCGGCGCGAAAAATCGGGTTCGCCATATCCGGTTCGGCTGTAGTGGGCCTTGATGCGTTTCTCGATCTCGGCATGGGCGGCGGCGGAAATCAGGTCCAGTTCGCACAGCCGGATCAGAAACGATTGAGCCGATACGCCAAACCGGTGCTTGAGCCGAAGCACCAGGTCGTAGGTCCACGCCTTGGGCTGGATGGCGAGCTGTTCGACGCTGGCGCGCACCGCCTCCGCCGGCATGAGAAACAGGGCGGCAAACTTGCGAGCGGCATGCAGATCATTCAACGCGCTGCTCACTGGCGCTTGCCGCGTCAATTGAATCCGCTGCGTGTGCAGATAGATGCTGCCCAACCGCTTGACCAACTCGAACAGTTGGCGTTCAACGTTCATTCCGGATCGAACAATGAGAAAGGCGTTGGCATTGAGCGGATCGTAAAACGCGGCGCTCTCTACGCCTTCGCCCAGCGGGCAAAAAATAATCCGAAGTCCGACATTTTCGAGAAGCTCGAGATAATCAAAAACCACGGCCTGGCCCACACCAAGGAACTGGCGCACCTTGCCCGCAAGATTCCCGATCCCGGCCTCGGTCATTCCAAATGGATGGTAGAGGGGCATGTGGGCGCATTTCTGCGCTCCGCACAAATCTTCCAAGGCGAGGAAAGCGCGGCACACCTGGTCGATGCGCAATCGCACGATATCATCGAGGGCCGGTTCGTTGCAAAGGACAACGTGACGTGCAGAAGGCCAATCTCCGG
>JAAZAB010000202.1 GCA_012514555.1 Lentisphaerota bacterium | reverse complement strand
TTTTCCCTTCGTCTCAAAAAGAGCTCCGAGTGTAGAGCGGAATATCGCCGCGTGCTTGAATTATTACATCACCCGAAATGGCATTCTTATCACGTGAATAGAACGTACACAGTGAAGCGCCGCATGTCGGAGAGCCGACCCGATGACTTTGTTCCGGGAACACCTGCATATCGGATCGGTCTTGTCTGGCCGTTGACCCGTGAAGTGGTTTCCCTGAGCAAGCGTCACGATGCTGAACGAAGACTACAAAGACATGTTGCAAGCGTTGGTCGACGAGAAGGTTAGGTTTCTTCTCGTCGGAGCCTATGCGCTTGCTGCGCACGGGCATCCCCGTGCCACGATGGATATCGACATCTGGGTCATGCATTCGCCTGGCAATGCTGATGCGGTGCTTCGTGCCATACGCCGCTTCGGCACGCCCCTGCACAATCTGACCAAGGCCGATTTGGAGACGGCTGGGACCGTCTTCCAGATCGGCGTTGCGCCAAGGCGGATCGACATCATCACGTCCGCGTCAGGGCTGCAGTTTGATCAGACCTTTGCGCGCTCCCTGAGCGTGGAGATCGAAGGGCTCACCGTGCGCATCCCTTCCGTTGCGGATCTGGTACGGAACAAACGAGCGTCCGGAAGAACCAAAGACCTTGCGGACGCCGAGGCTCTGGAAGGACTGGAGAACCCCGAGCCTGGGGTTCCAGGCGATGCCTAGCCCGAGTTTCGGGCCCTGCTTCAGGGCATTCGAGCGCGCCCCGAACAACACTTCAGCGTGTCAATCGGCGCTCGCCGGGGCTGCGGCCTCGGGCGGCGCGGTTGGGCCCGGCGCCGGTGCGGCCGGCAAGTTCATGGGAACCGGGATCGCTTCAGGCGCACCTGCGACCGGAACGGGCATTGCCGGCGCCGGCCCCTGGATGGGGGCAGTGGGCGCCGCAAGGGGCGCGGAGCCGGGCGCGGCCGGCGCCGAGATCGGAGAAACGGCAAGACCGGATGAGTGCCGGGCCTGCCTGGAATAGAGCCAGGCCAGGGCCATCGCGGTTACCATGAATATGGTGCCCAGCCAGACAGTGGTTTTGAGCAGCACATCCGACGCGCGCGCGCCGAACAGGCTCTCGCCCATCTCCGTTCCGATGGCCATGCCCAGGCCCTGGCCCTTCGAGCGCTGCATCAGGATCACGATGGCAAGCAGCAGGCTGCATATCACCTCGACAATCACCAGCAACACGATCATCACCGACAGCATTGTAGAACCTCCTTAAACCGCCGCCTTCACAATCGCGACAAACGACGCCGCATCAAGCGACGCCCCGCCGATCAGGCCGCCGTCAATGTCCGGCCGGCCGAAGAGCTCCTTCGCGTTGGCCGGCTTGACGCTGCCGCCGTACTGGATGCGCACGGCGCCGGCAACCGCCTCGCCGGCCATGCTTTTCAGAAGGCCGCGGATGAAAGCGTGCGTGTCCTGGGCCTGGTCCGGGGTTGCGGTCATGCCCGTGCCGATGGCCCAGACCGGCTCGTAGGCTATCACGAGCCTGCCCAGCGCTTGCGCATCCAGCCCGGCGAGCCCTTTCTGAACCTGCTCCCGGATTACCGCCTCGGTGCGCCCGGTCTTGCGCTGGTCCAGGGTCTCGCCCACGCACACTATCGGCGTCAGCCCGGCAGCCAGCGCGGCGCCCAGCCGGCGGCTGACCGTATCGTCGGTCTCTCCGAAGAACTGGCGGCGCTCGCTGTGCCCGATTATGACGTGCGCGCAGCCGGAGTCCAGCAGCTGCGCGGCCGCAATCTCGCCCGTGAACGCCCCGGCCTTTTCCCAGTGCAGGTTCTGCGCGCCCAGCGCAATGCGGGTGCCGCCGATCGCCCGGGATACGGCGTGAAGCGCGGTGAACGG
>JAAZAB010000201.1 GCA_012514555.1 Lentisphaerota bacterium | reverse complement strand
TTCCTGACATTCGTCGCGGCGGAGTTGAGCTCGATGACGGCCGGGCTGAAATCGTTGGTGACGGAAATATCCTGGTTCTCGGGAAAAATCTTTGCAGGGTCAATGTGCTTTTGCTGCCAGTTGTCGTTGCGGTACCTGTCGCGGACCGCCTTGTCCCGGAAATCGGGGATTTCCATGGCCGTTCCTTCAGCCTCGGCGCTGCGGAGCGCCTGAATGCCGGCGAGCGTCACGTCGGAAGACGAGTAGATGTCCCACGGCGCTCTTTCGCCGGTCAGAATCTGCCGCGCGAAGTAGTAAAGCTCCCAGAAGTCGCCGCCGCCGTGGCCGGCCTTTTCCGCCAGCTCGCCCATCGAGACCCAGTCCGGCTTGACCTTGATATTTAAGGACGAGCCGGTGGCGCCCACCTTGAGCTGAAGGGGATACATTTCGGATGACGCTTTTGTCCCGAAAAGCCGCTGGTGATGGCTGTCGGCCGTGGTCCCGCCCATCAGGTTTCGAACGATCCCTCCGTTGCTCATCCTTATCAGCGACGGGGCGAACGCGCCCAGGCTGGGCAGCACGCCGTCAATCTTGCGGCCCTTGCCCTTGATGACGCCATAGTTCTGGACATCCGGCGGAAATGCCACCACCCTCTCGGGGCGCAGGCCGGTGATGACCATGACCGGGCCCAGCGAGTGCGTGCAGTAATAGTGATAGTTCAGCCAGCCGCGCCAGTGGTGGGCGCGGTTGCCGGGGCTGAGCGGAGTGCCGTCCGGATTGGAAAATGCGCGCCCAGCTCCGTGCACGTATTCATATTCCGCATAGGAGAGCTCGCCGAAAAAGCCTTCCCTCCAAAGCTTTGCAAGGTACATGTTTTCAATGGAAAACGGGTAGTTTTCCGCAAGGTTGTAAACCTTGCCGCTCTTTTCCACAGCTTCAACAAGCGCCACGCCCTGCGCCGGCGTGAAAAACGCGGTCACTTCGCTCAGGACATGCTTACCGGCTTTCATCGCCTTGATCGCGTGGGCCGCGTGATCGGGGCAGTACGTTGCGATCAACACCGCATCGAAATCCCGCGCCAGAAACTCATCCTCATCGGAACATATGAAGGCGCCCGGGCAGTTTTTCCTGAAGCTTTCGCGCAGCGGCTCGTAAAAATCGCACCCGGCGACGACGTCTATGTTGAGGGCTTTGGCCGATTGAATAAAACTCTGCCCGCGGCCCAGCCCCCATATGCCAAGCTTGATCCTCTTGTCGGTCTTGAATATGGATTCAGATTCCATGTAGCTTCTCCCTTCAGGTTGCCGAAATTTGAAAAGCCCGGAGTTTGTTGATTCCGGGCTCGGAAGTCAAGGGCCCGGCTATTTGAGCAGCTCGGGGCACTTGTGAACCGGGCCGGAAACGACCTGCTCCAGCTCCGGGCACAGCGGCTGGAAGCCGTTTGTTTCGATCACCGCCCGCCATCGCCGGCGCTGGTCTTCCTCGACCAGAAACGGCCTGAAGCCCAGCTGCAGGTAGGTCTTGATTGCCGGAACTCGGTGGTCGTCGGTCTGCAGGACGGCGCGGGACCGGCCTTCGAAAACAAACCTGTGCAGGACCGCGAGCGACACCCAGTAGCCCAGCTTCCGCCCTGTGTGGCCATGGCAGACGCCGACGTAGTGGACATACCCGGCGCTTGCGCCCCATGCCGGGACATACCATGCCGAGGCTGTGGCAACCGGCACGTCGTCCCTGGTCACGAACAGGATGCGCTCCGGGACGCACGCCGCGTCGCAGCCCATGGTGGTGGCGAACAGGCGCGGCGGGGTCGCCGGGCCGAAGGACTCGTCGAGCACGCGCTCCCACATCTTGTCCTCGCCCGCCCGGAAATGGCGAAGGCAGTACCCGTCGGGCAGCGCCACCGGCTGCAGGCCGGCAAGGCTCTTCTTAACCATCACCAGTTGCATGCGTCGCCTCCCCCCCTAGCCGCCTGGCGCATTAACGCTGTAGTTCGGCGCGTCCTTCATGATTCTGACGTCGTGCGGATGCGCCTCGCGCACGGCCGCCGAGGTGATGCGGACAAAGCGCCCGTTGTCCTGCAGTTCCCGGAGCGTCCGGCAGCCGCAGTATCCGAGCGAAACGCCCAGGCCTCCGCAGAACTGGGACATCACCTTTTCAACCGTGCCCGCGAAGGGAATGATGCCCTCAACACCCTGGGGCACGAGGTCTTCCTCGTCCACGTCCGCCTGGTTGTAGCGATCGCGGCTTCCTGCAAAGCCCTTCATCGCCGCGAGGCTCCCCATTCCGCGGTACGTGACATACTGCCGTCCCTGGAAGATGATCTTCTCGCCCGGGCTCTCGTCCGTGCCGGCGAGCGCCGCGCCCATCATGACGCAGTCCGCACCCGCCACGATCGCCTTGGGCACGTCGCCGGAGTAGCGGATGCCTCCGTCCGAAATCACGGGCAGGCTTCCTTTCAGGGCGCTGGCCACATCGTAGACCGCCGTGATCTGCGGAATGCCCACGCCCGCCACCACGCGCGTGGTGCAGATCGAGCCCGGCCCGATTCCCACCTTGACCGCGTCGGCGCCGGCGTCCCGCAGGGCGAGCGCAGCCTCGCCGGTGACGATGTTGCCGGCAATGACGTCGATCCCGGGAAACCGGCCCTTGATCCAGCGGCACATCTCGATGACGCCCCTGGTGTGCCCGTGCGCCGTATCGATGACAATGACGTCCACGTCCTTCGCGGCCAGCGCCTCCACGCGCTCGTGATCGTTCGTGCCCACGGAAGCCGCGACGCGCAGGCGGTGCTTGCTGTCGCGGTTGAACTGGGGCTCGGCGTTTTCCACCAGCGTCTTGACGTCCGTGTAGCTGTACAGGCCGACCAGCCTCCCGCCGGCCACAAGCGGCAGCTTGCCGATCCTGTGCTTCTGCATCAGCTCATACGCCTGGATCAGCGAGGTTTCCGCGGGCGCCGTGACAACTTCCCTGACCATCACGTCCCCGACTTTTGCCGACATGTCGCTGACGAACTTCATGTCGAACGAAGTCAGGATTCCCGCTACGCAGCCGGCGTCGTCCAGGACCGGGAACCCCGAAAAGGTGTATCCCTTGCTCTTCCTGGTCTCCTGCACAAAGCGCAGCGTATCCGAAGCACGGAAAGTCACAGGGTTGCGGATCAGGCCGTTGAGGTAATTCTTTACGATCTCGACTTCGTGGCTCTGCCGGACTACATCGAGGTTCTTGTGGATCACGCCGATGCCACCGAGGCGCGCCATGGCTATGGCCATGCGGCTCTCGGTCACCGTGTCCATGGCCGCGCTGACAAACGGTATGTTCAGGCTCACGTTCCGCGTCAGGCGCGTCGCTATGCCGGCGTCCTGCGGCAAAAAATCCGCGTAGCGCGGCGCAAGGGTGACATCATCGAACGTGATGCCCTCGCCGGCCAGCGTTTTCATCAAAGCGTCCACCGCCCGTTCCGCGCTCATTGCTATACCCTCCCTCCGGCTTGTACGCCGGCCATTCCAGGTTAAACCGCCTTCGGCTCAAGCATCCAGAGTCTCCCTGATGCTCCGCGCCAGGCCATCCACGGTGAAAGGCTTCTGAATGAAACGGCTTCCGGCATCCATCAGCCCGTTCTGCACCGCGGACTCGGCGCCGTAGCCGGACATGAACAATGCCTTGATGTCCGGCCGGCCCTTGCGCAGGCGCGCGAGCAGTTCCTTTCCGCCCATCTCCGGCATGCTCAAGTCTATGATCGCAAGGTGAATCATGCCCGGGTGCGACCCGGCCAGCTCGATCGCCTCCTTCGCGCTGTGCGTGGCCAGCACAGAATATCCCTTCCCGGAGAGCAGATGCTTGATCAGGGTCACTATGTTCTGCTCGTCGTCAATGACCAGCAGCGTTTCGGCGCCTGTCCCGGCCGGCGTCGAGTCGGCCGAGGGGCCGGGCGTCTCCGGGGGCGGCCGCTGCCGGGCGGCAGGCAGGTACACCTTGAAGGTCGTGCCCGTGCCCACCTCGGAATAGCAGGTTATGATTCCGCCGAACTGCTTGACGATTCCGAAAACGATGGCCAGGCCGAAGCCCGTGCCCTTCCCCTTTTCCTTGGTCGTGAAAAACGGCTCGAACATGTGCTCCCTGACTTCCGGCGTCATCCCGATTCCGCTGTCGCTTATCGAGAGAAGTATGTGCTCGCCCGGTTTCAGCGTCGAATGGGTGCGGCAAAAGAAGTCGTCCAAAACCACGTTGCGCGTTTCAATCTCAAGTTTCCCGCCCCCCGGCATGGCGTCGCGGGCGTTGATCGCAAGGTTCATGATGACCTGCTCCGCCCGGCACGGGTCAAGGCGGACAGTATGCAGGTCGGGCGCGAGC
>JAAZAB010000200.1 GCA_012514555.1 Lentisphaerota bacterium | reverse complement strand
GGTTCGCTCAGACCCTGGCCGATCCAAGCAGCTCATTGGCTTGGGCCCAGCCTTGGGGCTGGCCGGGCGCGACGACCGTGCCGGGCGACTACGACGGGGACGGGAATGCCGACATGGCCGTGTATGATCAGCCGTCCGGAAGCTGGTACGTGTGGTCGCAGGCCAGGCAGCAGGCCCTGATCTGGGCGCGGCCCTGGGGCTGGACGGGCGCGGTGCCCGTGCCGGGCGACTACGACGGGGACCAGAATGCCGACCTGGCCGTGTTCGACACGATCACCGGGTACTGGTACGTCTGGTCCGAGGTTAAGGGCGTGGCGCTGGCCTGGGCCCAGAACTGGGGCTGGCCGGGCGCGAATCCGCCCGGCGGCCGCAAGTAAGCCGCGGCCAAGTCACGGCAAAACCAACCGGAGGTCCGGGGGTTCATCCCCCGGGCCTCTCTTTTACCACGGCCCCCCTGGGAGCGCGGCCGTCCCGGCCGCTGAAGATAAAAGCACCTCCCACCGGGAACGCAGGGCTGTGTACCCGCATAATCCGGGAAAGCGCGCCGCACAGCGGCGCGACTACACAGCCGGGGCGGCCGGGACCCATTCTTCGCCGAAGCGGCTTCGAAGGGCAAGCCGGCCGCGCTCCCAGGGGGGCTGCGCCTCAGCGTCTCTGCGGGAGAAAAAGACCCGGAGTGCCGGCAAGCGGCTTCAGCGGACGGATTCGCGTCCGCCCTCCAGTCGGAACACTGTCATCTCTTCTGTCGCCGCGCCACGGTGTGGCGCGACTAAACTGCCGGGGCGGCCGGCCCCGGACGCCGAAGAAAACAGGATGCAGGCATGTCTCGCGCCTAGTGGGGCGAAGCCGACGGTTGAGCCGTTTTTTGCCCGCTTTCACGACATCCGGCGGCCGGGGCCCGTGCTTCGCCGAAGCGGCTTCGCAGGGCAAGCCCGCCGCCCTCCAGCCCCCGGGAATGCCCTTTGTGGAACGCGGGGCTCCTTTGTGTCCCGGCTTTTCCGCGAATCATTTTCTCAGCATTGCGCGCGGCTTCTTCGCCATGCTGTCCACTTCCACGGATTTTCCGGTGCGGCTAGATTCCCTGATGGCCATGACCGTCAGCAGGGTCTTTCGCCCTTCAATCGCCGGGGTCAGGGGCTCGATGTCCTCTTCGATGCAGCGTATGAAATGCTGCTGAATGCTCTCGTTCTGCGTCCGGGTTTTCAGGATCCTGCCATTAGCGTCACGCTTGCCGAGGGCGCCCTCCGGGTTGATCGCGGTGGCGGCCTCCACGTCAACGGTCTCCTCCTTGCCGTCGTGGCCGATGCGCCGGCGAACCTTGCCGTCGTTGCCCATAATGATGGCGCCCTTTGTGCCGATGATGCCCAGGGTGCTTTCGACCATGAATGAGGACCAGCTGTTCTCGATGGTGGCGATGCCGCCGTTCCTGAAGAGGAGCGCGGCCGCGCCGTGGTCGTCGGCCCGAATCCCGTCGCGGACGTGGAACGTGCGGCCGCATACGGTCTTGACATCCCCGCCCACCCAGCGCAGCCAGTCCACGTCGTGGCTGCCGAAGTCCAGCATGACGCCGCCGCTTTTTTCCTGGAGCCCGTACCAGCCGCCGGGGTTCCAGGGCATGAAGCGGCGCATCCAGCAGCTGACGAGCTCTCCGAGCTCGCCGCCGGCGAACGCGTCGCGGATCAGGCGGTAGGGCTGCCAGAACCGCAGGCAATAGCCGAGCATGTACTTGACCTTGGCCTTGCGCGCGGCGGCGATCATCCTGTCGGCGTCATCCAGCGACACGGCAATGGGCTTTTCGGTGAAGACGTGCTTGCCGGCCCTGGCGGACTCGATAACGATTTCGGCGCGGTTGAAGGGTTCCGTGCACACCCATACCGCATCCACGTCCGGGAGCAGCTCGCGGAAATCGGTGCAGGAGCGGCTTACGCCTATCCGGCCGGCCATCGCCTTCGCCTTCTCCGGGATCAGGTCGCAGGTTCCGACCACCTTCACATTCGGCAGCTTGGCGAGCTGCGAGGCATGGAGGTTGCCCATGCCGCCGCATCCGATCATTCCAACCCTGATCATTTCGACTCCTTTCATCCGGGATTTTGCGTTTAACCCGGATTTTGCGTTTGAAAAATGAACGATATCTATAACTGGTAAACCATCAGGCTTTTACAACTGCATTGCGTTTGAATTACCATGCGCGAAAAAGTGCAGGTGAGCTGATGTAAAAGAAGTTCATTTTTTAAACGCAAAACCCGGGCTCATTTTTGATGGCTTTCCGCGGTCTGTTCCGCTATACTGCATGAGAGCTGAGAACAGCGGGGAAAGCCGGGTGCAAAGCGATGCAAACCGAGTGCCGGGCATTGCGCGAAAAACAGCGGTCATTATCATCGGAGGCAACGGCATGGCAAGATATATTTGCAGCCGCGCCGCTGCGGTCCCCTGGGAGCGCGGCCGTCCCGGCCGCCCCGGCAGTGCACAGCCGCGCCGCTGAGCGGCGCGCTTTCGCGGATTATTCGGGTACGGAGCCTGCCTGCCGTGACGGCACAGGCAGGCCCCGCGTTCCCCAAAGTGCATTCCCGTGGGGCTGGAGGGCGGCGGGCCTCCGCCGCCGGATGTCGTGAAAGCGGGCAAGAACGGCTCAGCCGGAGGCTTCCCCGCGCCAGGCGCGGGAGCTGCCGGTGAAGGACGACGCGCCTTTGTCCGCTGAAGCCGCACGTTGGAACTCCGGCTTTCTTTCTCCCGCGGAGCGCTGGGGCTCAACGGTATCACTGCTGCAAATGGCGATGACTTGATATTATTCGCGATTGTCCTGAACTCGCAGTGGCACAATCTGTCAGTGCCGGGATTTCAAGCCTGGTGCGGAAGTGATAGAAAACAAGGATGTTAGTCACGATCTGGCAGGAATTGGCGCTGACTGTCAAAAGCGCATGGTGGCTGCCGGACTAGGATTTGAACCTAGACAAGCAGATTCAGAGTCTGCTGTGCTACCATTACACAATCCGGCAATTGGGATGAGACAGGGTTTTGGAACTCCCTGATCTCTTCGAACGGGCACATAGTGTAATGTAATGGAATGCCATGTCAAGCCGGCATCTTCGCGCGCGTTTCGAGTTTGACTTCCCGCTCGTCTTTCAGCACGCTGTGCCCCCT